>NZ_JBHRSA010000051.1:0-15267 GCF_042643145.1 Virgibacillus xinjiangensis | reverse complement strand
AGACTGATCTTGCATTTGAAGCACCTCCAATATTGATTAGGTGTCCAATAATTGGGGTGCAGTACAGGTTTTCACGAGGAGGCTCGGGCGTTCGTCCGCGGAAAGGGAATGGTCTGTGCTCCTGGAGGCAAGAAAAAAAGCTTGTAGAAAAACACGAGGTTTCTCTACAAGCTGAGACGCACGTTATAGAAATAACGTGCGTCTTTTCACTGCCCCAAGTCCTTACCTGATATGTTTCCCTGGCTCAAGTGATTCTTTTAAATATAATCATTCTCTTTTAAATAAGAAATAATGGTTTCAACCGATTCCCCCAACGACTGATTCTCCGTATCAATCGTCAATTCGGGAGCAGCAGGTTCCTCATAGGGTGCATCAATTCCGGTGAATTGTTTGATTTCTCCTGCCCTCGCTTTCTTATAAAGACCTTTTGGATCCCGTGATTCGCATTCTTCCACACTGCATTTAGCGTATATTTCCACAAATTCCCCTTCATCGAGCAGCTCTCTCACCTTATCCCTGTCTTCCCTATAAGGGGAAATGAAAGCCGTCAAGGTGAGCAGTCCAGCATCCGTCATAAGCTTCGAGACCTCTCCGATACGGCGGATATTCTCCGCACGGTCTTCCGGGCTGAATCCCAAGTTTTTGTTCAATCCGTGGCGTACATTGTCCCCGTCCAGACGGTAAGTGTGGATTCCCCTATGATGCAGTTCTTTTTCCAATGCAACAGACAAAGTGGATTTTCCGGACCCTGATAAACCGGTGAACCATAAGACGGCGCTTTTATGATGATTCAACTTCTGTCTCTCTTCTTTTGTGACATTGGAGTCATGCCACACAATATTTGTAGATGTACCCATATTATACCTCCTAGAACCACCAGCAATAGACAATCGTAACCGTGATAAGCATTACGAGGATGCTGAGTGGAATGCCTATTTTTATATAATCTGTGAATTTATACCCACCCGGTCCATAGACAATGAGATTCGTCTGATAACCGATAGGAGTGATGAAACTGGCAGAAGATGCAATCGCAATAGTGGCTGCAAACCCGATGGGATCGACCTGGAGATTTGCTGCCATTTCAAACCCGATCGGTACCATCAATACTGCTGCAGCACTATTGGTAATTAATTCGGTGAATATATTGGTCATTAAATACATCAGCAGCAGGATTGCAAATAATCCCATTGGTGCTCCGACTGTAAGCAGCCCCTCAGCAATCCATTGAGCAAGACCCGTCTTGGACATCGCAAGGCCAATGCCAAATGAGCTGGCTATTAACAGTAAAACATGAAAATGTATATATTTCTTGGCATCACCTGCTGTGATGATATTCGCTGCGAACAACAGGACGACAGCCAGTGCCATGGCTTCAAACATACTTAGGAGTCCAATGGTGACCATTAAAATCATCACAGCAAAAATGATGATGGAAATCCATCCCTTCACCGGATTACGGGTCAAAGACTCCGGAGAATCCAACGGAGTCAGTACATAGAAGTCCTCCGACCTATCATACTTTTCCACGAAGTCTCTGCCCGTCAACAATAAGAGGGTGTCTCCTGGTTTCAGGACAATGTCCCCCACCTTGCTTTCGATCCGTTCATTTTTCCGATGCACAGCAATTACCCCGGCATCGTAGGCAGAACGGAATTGAGATTGCTTGATCGACTTGGATTGCAAGGAAGATTGGTGTGAGACGACAGCTTCTACAATTGCTGTGTTGCCATTCTTCAATTCATCCAGTTCCAGATCTGTCCCTGTGCGTAAAGTGAGGCCTTTTGTCATCTGAACATCTTTCAGAGTGGAAATCAAACCGGAAAAGATTAACCGGTCCCCTGCCTGGATGACGGTACTGGCCACTACGGGGGAAATACGTTCCTTCCCCCGGATGATTTCTATTAAATAGAGTCCAGGAAAGTCTTTCAAACCTGCCTGTTCCACACTTTTGTTCATGTAGGGAAAAGTAGATTCCACAATCAATTCAGCAATATATTCTCTGGAATCCTCTTTCACCTGTTGCTGAAACCCTTTATATTCCGGAAGCAGACGATAACCGATGGTAAATAGATAGATCAACCCCACGATGGTTATGGGGACACCGATGATGGCCAATTGGAATAAGGTAAACCCTTCAAATCCATAATCAACCAGCATCGTGTGGACGATAAGATTAGTAGATGTGCCAATTACTGTAATCGTTCCGCCAAGAATGGTGGCATACGATAACGGAATTAAAAACTTCGAAGGTGCTATACCATGTTCTTCGCACCAATTTTTGAGTAAGGGTGTAAAAGTGACAACGATCGGTGTATTATTCAGAAACCCGGAGAAAAGAGAGACCGGGATGAAAAAGCGTACCATGGAGTCATTCATGCTGCGGCTTCCGGCGAGCCAAGACTTCATCAACCGCTCCAGAATACCGCTCTTTTGAACAGCTCCAGCTATGATAAACAAGAGGCCGATGGTCAGCATTCCTTCATTAGAAAAGCCATTCAAGGCTTCTTTTGGCGTAAGTATTCCGGTTATCATAAAAATGGTAAGCACTGAAAATACAACAATCGCTGGGCTCCCAATTTCAAACAGCAATGCGCCCAACATGATGATTACCATGATCAGGACAAAAATCATCTCAGGCGTCACGGGAACCATTCCTTTGGTTAATTTTCTTTCATTCCTTTAATCAACACTGCTGCTACTTCCGGACGGGAAAATTCCCTTGGGAGTTGTTCACCATTACGAAGCTTCTCACGAACTTTGGTACCGCTCAAATGAACATGGTTTTCTTTATCATGCGGGCATGTTTTCTGTGTTGCCATGTTCTCACACTTCGTGCAATAAAACGCGTGCTCAAATTTGAATATTTGGATTCCCAGTTCATCCTCGTATTGGGAGATCAACTCCTGAGCTTCATACGTACCATAATAATCACCGACACCAGCGTGGTCCCTTCCCACAATAAAATGAGTGCACCCGTAGTTTTTACGGACAATTGCATGCAAGATGGCCTCTTTTGGCCCCGCATAACGCATCGCTGCCGGATAAATGACGAGGCGTGTACGCTCCTCAGGATAATAGTTTTTAAGAATCACTTGATAGCTTTCCATTCGGATTTCAGCCGAAATATCATCGGACTTTGTCTCACCCACCAATGGGTTCAAGAGCAGGCCATCGACTGACTCCAAGGCACTTTTCTGAATATATTCATGCGCTCGATGAACCGGGTTACGCGTCTGGAAACCGACAACCGTTTTCCAATTCAAATCGGCAAACATTTTACGTGTCTCGGAAGGTACCAGGTAAAAATCTTCAAATCCACCATGACCAGGACGGTTCAACAGATAGATCGGTCCTGCCAGGTATACCTCACC
The DNA here is from genome assembly GCF_042643145.1 of Virgibacillus xinjiangensis. Taxonomy (NCBI): domain Bacteria; kingdom Bacillati; phylum Bacillota; class Bacilli; order Caryophanales; family Bacillaceae; genus Virgibacillus; species Virgibacillus xinjiangensis. Next base: position 11,893 of record NZ_JBHRSA010000051.1, on the reverse strand, counting down.
TTTGTCATTGATTTTCTTGACACCTGGATGTGCTTCTTCATTGGTGCCATAAACCAAACGTGCTTCCTTCTCTTTGTCATAGGTGAATTTTTCTTGCAGTTCGAGGACACCATAGAATACGTCGTCCTCTCCAACCAAGGCGATGGTAGAACCGATTTCGTATGCATCTGCCTCCGTCTTGTCAGCAGGAAGTGTAATCGGAACACTCCAGATGGTGCCATCCGCCAAACGCATCTCCTCAATGACCCGTGTATAATCTTCTTTTCCCATAAAACCGGTCAGAGGGCTGAAGCCGCCAATTCCTATAAGCTCAAGATCCGACAGGCTCCAAGCATCCAGCCTGTGCTGCGGAAGAGAATCAAGTCGCTGCAGAAAGGATTCTCTTTCAGCTCCTTCCAATTCACGCTGAACCAATTCTCCTCCATGCGCTTGAATGGTTTCTTTCTGTTTCTGTTCCGTCAATGTCATAGTAAAACCTCCATATCGTGATAATTATGTATTCGTCCTACTCAGAATCAAGGGCGGGGGTGACTTAGTGATGCATAATGATCGGCGAGCTCCACCACCATTCTCCCCATTTTCGGATCGGTCGGCTGAAATGGATCCGTTACTCCATATTGCTTTAACTTACCTGCAGTCACTTTACCTACCGCAACTGCCAGAACGTCTTGATTAAAGGCTTCCAATAGTTGTCTTTCCAATGAATTGCCGACAAACAGATTATTCACTTGCGTTTTACTGGTGAATACCACGGCATCCACTGTTCTATCCATGATACGCATCTGAAGTCTAGAAAGTGTATCACTTTCGGGTGGTTGATAATGATATGGTTTCGATAAATATACTTGAAGCCCCAGTCCCTCCAGTTCCTCCTTCAAAGATGCATCATCCTGATTATACGCCTGCAAAAATATATGTTGGCCATTCTCTGTTTGCTGCCCCAGCGTATTCAACAGGCTTTGCATTGTACCATCCTCTGCAACGATGGAAGGTGTCAATGAGTGTTTCTTCAGCCATTTCAATGTCTTGCTTCCCCTGACTGCCAAATTGCTGTGCCTAAGCTTATGGATGAAATCTTCGAGCTGTCCATCCTGCTCAGCAGCCTTTTCCAATGCTTCTGCCCCGATGCCGGTAGTCAACAGGACATAATCAAAGGACCGGTTCAGCAACTCCGACACATTTTCTCTGCTTACCTCTTCATTCAACAGCTGCTCGCCCTGAATCGAGAATATTTCCGGGGAGCCTCCATTGTTAACAACTAAAGAGCTGATCGCTTCTGCGCTCCGGGCAGCTGCTACCCCAATCTTTTTCCCGTCCAATTTGTTCATCCTGTCTCCCCCTCCTTTGCCAGGTTACGGAACCACTTCATAGCTGATAATTGTTTATCCTTTCGGAGAAAGCTGTCAGCCAGCAGTTCTTTCAACAAAAATCGCTGATGCTCGGGCTCCAATGGTGAATGTTTGATAAGCTTGCGGCTTTCGGCAAGGAAATCGACGTAGGCTTCATAATCCTCGTTATATTCCTGCTGAAGCTCTACCTTGATTTTGGAAGAAAGCCCTGGACTCGCACCATTCGTCGAAACGCTGATGGAGAGATTTCCCCGCCGAAAGAAAGAAGGAAACTCCACATTCCCCCGCTTAGCATCCGCTGCAGCATTAACTAGTGTATTCGGTGGCGCAGCCTGTATCACGGATTCATTCACCTCTGGTTGATTCGTTGCAGCAATGATGAGAAAAGCATCATCAAGGTCACCCGGTTCAAACTGTTTCTGCTCCCATAGCAACCTCCCTTTTTCCCATTCCGATTGCAAAATTTCATGGATGTCAGGACTGACAATGGTAATCTTAGCTCCGCCTTCCAAAAGTGTTTGTGCCCTCCGTGCTGCTACAAGCCCGCCACCGACGATGACAGCCTGTTTTTCATTTAAGTCGATCATGAGAGGGGTTACAGCCATTTAGAACATTCCTTTTTATATGATGATATAACTTCAACTTTCGATTGATTCAAATACTCGCTCCCTGAGTGCTTCCTGCATCAACTGGTGACTTCCAAGCTGCCGGCATAGGTACACATTGAAGCCTTGTTCTTGCAGTTCCTGGGTTCTTGCTTCCAATTGACGCATCAGGATCCCGGTAAACCATAAGTAAGGTATTATGAAGATCTGCTGGCTGCCGTCTGTCAAGAGAGATTGCAAGCTCTCCTCGAAAGGCGGTTCACTTGCCGCTAGAAAGCCAATCTCTGTCTGAATACCTGCTTTTTTCTTCAAATGGTATTTGATTTGCTCGATATCCCTTTTCGTCTGTTGGTTCTTGCTTCCCCTTCCGACCAAAAGAATCCTTGCGTCCGGGCCGGGAATAACTGCAGTTTCTTTCAGACGGTCCACCAGCACGTCTGTGAGACGTTCCTGGACACCAAGAGGCTCACCATAGGTAAAGGTGATATCTGGATAACTCTTCTTGGCCTCTTGGATATCTTCAGGAATATCTTTGTAGTAGTGGCCGGCACTCAGCAGCAGGACAGGTACGATTGCAATCCTTGTTGCCCCTTGGCTCACCAGATTGGCCATTCCCTGTTCAATGGTCGGTTCTGCTAGCTCCAAAAAGCAAATTTCCTGTAGTGGCATTCCCACATGATCCATTACATCTTTGATACAAGCGGACGCTTCGGCAGTGGCCTCGGGAACACGGCTCCCATGGCTAATATATAGAATACCCTGCATAACTGTTCCCCCCTAGCCTACAATTGCCTCTGCAGGGAATAGTTCTTGAACTGGTGTATCTTCAAACCATTTCAGTTGATCCCTCAGACGGACAACTTCCCCAATAACAATCATCGAAGGATTTTGGATGAGATGGGATTTCTCCCTGATGTCTGCAAGTGTTCCAGTCACTGTCTGTTGATCCTCTGTTGTTCCCCAATGGATTAACGCAATTGGTGTAGATGGCTCTTTCCCATACTGCATCAGTTTGCCGCAAATTTCCGGAAGCTTTTTCACTCCCATATAAACACATAAGGTATCCGGCCCCTGTGCAAGATGTTCCCAATAGCTCTCAGACGCTCCATCTTGCTTACTAACCCCGGAGACGAAAGCGACGGATGAGCTGTAATTCCTATGGGTCAACGGGATCCCGGCATACGCGGCTGCTGCAGAGCCGGAAGTGATGCCTGGAACGATTTCAAAAGGTACCCCGTGCCGGCTCAATTCTTCGGCTTCTTCACCGCCTCTTCCAAATATGAACGGGTCTCCGCCTTTTAGCCTTGTTACAACTTTTCCTTGTTTTGCATACGCACACAGCAGTTCATTGATTTTCTCCTGTGTGAGTGAATGCTGATCAGGACGTTTCCCGCAGAAAATCAATTCTGCAAATTCAGAGGCATGCTGCAGCAATTCTTCATTAATCAAACGGTCGAATAAAATAACATCCGCCTCTTGGATCGCCTTCAAACCTTTCACCGTTATCAGGTCTGGATCACCCGGACCAGCTCCTACTAGATAAACTTTACCCATTCCCTCACTTCCCTTCTGATGCGCCTGCTATATTTCAGTTTTTCACCGTTGCATGGAAATCTAGTCCTGATTGAACCTCTTCCACATAGCCTGCACGAATGACATAATCTCCGAAATGCTCACCTTCCTGGCGTTCTTTTGCATACTCCAAGAGGAGCGGACGCAAAGTATTTAAGATTTCTGCCTCATCGATATTTTCACGGTAAAGTTTGTTCAATCGATCGCCGGTAAAACCTCCGCCAAGATACATATTATATTTGCCTGGTGCCTTCCCTATAAAAGCAATCTCCGCCAGAGCTGGGCGTGCACAACCATTCGGGCAGCCCGACATGCGGATAACAATTTCTTCTTCACTCAAGCCGGCTTCTCCGAGAATGTCTTCCACTTTATCAATCAATGATGGAAGATATCTTTCTGCTTCTGCCATTGCCAGACCACAAGTCGGGAGTGCCACACATGCCATGGAATTCCTCCGCAGTGCGGAATGATGACTGCCTTCGGTTAGACCATATTTGGCTGCTAATTCTTCCACCTTTTTCTTGTTTTCATCGGTCACATTAGCAATAACTAGATTTTGATTGGGAGTTAGGCGGAAATCTCCAGTATGAATCTTGGCTATCTCCCTTACTCCTGTCATCATCTGATGTTCCTCAGTATCCTTTAAGCGACCGTTCTGGATGAACAAGGTCAAATGCCAGTGGTCCTTTCCTTGGACCCAGCCGTAGCGGTCACCATTATGGTCGAAATGATAGGATTTCTCCTCTTCCAGCTCCCAGCCAAGCCTTTCATCCAGTTCCCTTTTGATCCAGTCAAGGCCGTTGGAATCCACCGTATATTTGAAACGTGCATTCTTCCGGTCGGAACGATTCCCATAATCCCGCTGGATTGTTATGACCGTTTCCGCAACTTCTATGATTTTATCTGCTGGGCAGTAGCCGATGACACGTGCAACTTGTGGATATGTAGCAGTGTCCCCGTGTGTGCTGCCCATACCGCCGCCCACCGCGACATTGAATCCTTTCAATTCTCCGTTTTCCAAGATGGCAATAAAACCAAGGTCCTGGGAGAAAACGTCAATATCATTGGAAGGAGGAACAGCAATCCCTATTTTGAACTTTCTTGGAAGGTAATAACGTCCATACATCGGCTCTACTTCTTCCTCTGCTCTTCGGGTGTCTTCTACCTTCTCCCCATCCAGCCATATTTCATGGTAGGCATTCGTCCTCGGTGATAAATGATCACTCAGTTTTTTCGACCATTCGTAAACCTCTGCATGTACTTCCGACTGATAAGGGTTCGGATTACACATCACATTCCTGTTAACATCTCCGCAAGCAGCCAGTGTATCCATAAGTGATGCATTAATGTCCTGCATCGTCTGTTTCAGATTCCTTTTCAACACCCCATGCATTTGGAAAGCCTGCCTTGTCGTGAGCTTCAATGTCTGATCTGCATAGTTGCGTGCAATTTCATCCATGGCCAGCCACTGGTCAGGTGTAGCTACTCCGCCTGGCGCCCGGACGCGAATCATGAATTGATAGGAAGGTTCCAGCTTTTTCCGCCTGCGTTCATTCCGTTGATCACGGTTATCCTGCTGGTAGCTTCCATGGAACTTCAATAGTTTTGTATCATCCTCAGAGATGGCACCAGTAATAGGGTCGTTCAGCCCCTCCTCAATGGTTCCTCTCAAATAGTTGCTGTTTTCTTTGATATGTTCCAACTCACTCGGTGGTCCTTCCTGTGATGGAAATCTATTTTCTGCCATTGTTAAGCTCCTTTCACTTTATCCTTGCCTTAATATACATCTCGCTGATATCGCTTTTGCTGACGCATTTCTTTCAACAGATCATTTGCCTGTTCAGCACTCATGTTTCCTTCTTTCTGGAAGATGTCAAGCAGAGTATCATGGACATCCTGTGCCATCTTCTTCTCATCCCCGCATACATAGATATTGGCACCTTCCTGAACCCACTTGTAAAGTTCAGCACTATTTTTTCGCATCTGGTCTTGCACATAAACTTTTTCCTTCGTGTCACGGGAGAAAGCGACATCCATCTTGGTCAGTACACCATTCTTCAACCAATTCTGCCATTCTACCTGGTAGAGGAAATCCGTGGTGAAATGTTGGTCACCAAAGAATAGCCAAGTCTTTGCTTCCACTTCCAACTCTTCCAATTCTTCCAAGTACGAACGGAATGGGGCGACTCCAGTACCAGGACCCACCATGATTGCCGGCGTCTCACCGTTCATCGGGAATTTGAAGTTCTCATTCTTTTGAATATAGATGGGAAGAGTCTCCCCGGGTTCTACACGCTCTGCACATTGACCAGAACAAACACCACTGCGGTCACGGCCGTTTGAGTGATAACTTACTTTGCCAATGGCCAGATGCACTTCCTCCGGGTTTGCCTGATAGCTGCTAGTAATGGAATATAGGCGTGCCGGCATCTTACGAAGGATTTGGATCAAGTCGGCTGGCTCCATGTCCTTTGGAGGGAAATCCTTTACGAGATCGAGCAGATCACGGCCATCCATATAAGTTTTCTGTTCTTCTTCTTTTTCAGGACTTAGAAAGGCTGTCAGTTCATCATTATTGAATAAATCTGCCGCCTTCTTCAGTAATGGCTTGGTAATTCGCGTGATTTCAAAATTGGAAAGGAGTGCTTCCCGCAGTGATCTGACTTCCCCCTGCTTATTAATCGGTACGCTCTCTTCTGGATCCCAGTTCATTTGACCGATAAAACTCTCTACCAACTCCGGATCATTTTTGGGGAAGATGCCAACACTGTCGCCAGGTTCATACGCCAAATTTGAACCTTCGAGTGAGAGCTCCAGGTGATGAGTTTCCTTATTAGACCCTTCTCCATTCAAATTAATATTATCCAGCACCTCTGCATTGAATGGATTCGTTCTGGAATAAATCGGCTGTCCTGCTGTCAAGCTTGGGTCCAACTGATCGACGGAGGAATTTTCAGCTCCAGTTCCCACATCATCTTTCTCTAATTCGCTGAGAACTCCTTCCACCCATTCTGCAGCGGGCTCATCAAAATCCACATCACAGTCAACGCGTCCATACAAGCGCTCTCCGCCTAACTCTTCCAGTCGTTTATCAAAATCTTTTCCAGTCTGGCAGAAGAACTCATACGATTCATCTCCCAATGACAGAACTGAAAAACGTACATCCTGCAATTTCGGTGCTTTTCTGCTATGCAGGAACTCATGAAAGGAAATGGCATTATCTGGTGGGTCCCCTTCTCCATGTGTAGCAGTCACAATCATCAGATCCTGTACCTTCTTTAAATCTTTTGGTTTAAAATCATCCAGAGCAGCGAGCTTTACTTTCTTGTCCCGTGCTTTCGCTTTTTCTTCTAAATCCTTAGCGACTGACTGGGCATTACCTGTTTCTGAACCATATAAAATGGTCAACTCCCTCTGTTTCAGCGATGCAGTTTGCTGAACAGCTGGCTGAGATGCCGTTGGATTTTCCAAAACTGCGGCCACTCCGCCACTAGATTGCTGCGGCACTGAAAGATACCCACTCAGCCATATTCTCTGTGTCTCTGTTAAGGTTGGCAGAATACGATTGAGATCCTCTGTCTGTTCCTTACTGAAAGGACTATTGGTTTCCAATAATTGCAAAGATACTCACCCCATAAGATACTATTTTTTATTGTTCTCCATGCCAATCAGCAGACATTTTAGGTTCCTGCCACCGATTGGCTCTTTAATTGATATGCCGTGTATACAAAGCGTATTACTCGGCTTTAATTGTAATTTTTAGCCCTGATTCATAAGGAAAAAATCTTATCATACCAGGGAATTACGGAGTTTCTAGTAAACCAAAAGTATTGTATTTCTAGCAATATACTCGGATTTAAATTAAAAATAAAAGGCTTTGTTCAACCATTTGTATGAAGGCCACATTCAGTTTTATTGAAGCCTGCCCATCTTCCTTCACGGGAATCACCGGAGTCACTTACACGTGAAGTACACGGTATACAGCCAATACTAGGATAGCCATTGTCATGCAATTCATTATATGGAAGATCATTCGTCCGGATATAGTCCCAGACATCATCCCAAGTCCAATGAATGAGGGGGCAAACCTTGATGGATTTGAATCGTTCGTCTCTATTCACATAGTCTGTTTTACTGCGGCTGGGCGATTGTTCTCTGCGCAGGCCTGAAATCCAAGCGGGTACACCGCTTAACGCATCCTCGAGTGGTTTGATCTTACGAATGAAACAGCATTGGTCCGGCTGTCTTTTCCACAATGCTGACCCATGTTCTTCCGCCTGTTCTTCCAGAGTCAGCTCAGGTTTTTTAATATGAATTCGGAGTTCCGGATACTTCGCCTTTACTTCCTCAATGAGCTCATATGTCTCCTGAAAATGCAAATCTGTATCAAGGAATACAATCTGCGCATCCTTCTTCACTTTAGAAATCAAATCAATCAATACCATTCCTTCGGCACCGAAGCTGCATGCATAGGTGACACCATCGCCATAGGAATCATATGCCCATTTCAGAATGGTAGACGCTCCTTTGGTTTCATCTTGTGATACCCAATTCTTGAAAGGATCCCCAGTGAATTCGTCGTAGGTGATTACTTCATTATTCACGCATCAACCCTCCATATGAGTTTTTTCCACATCAGAATATAAAAACCTCTCCAGAATAAAAAAGGATATTCTTACATTCTGCTGATTCTCTTCTTATCTTATAGTCAACCATTAGTATAGGAATTGTCACCATTTAGGCGTTCTACATCTGTAGCCGAGGCTTACAAGGGCCTTTTCCCTTCACCTTTCTTGATAAGAATTTTGGAAATTGTTTATGTAGTTGTTGCTAGTCATTCTATACCGTTATACTCCATTCGTCAATACACTTTTCAGAAAAAATTCATTTAATACTAAAATAGTAAAAAAGGATAGGACCATAAAGTCCTATCCTCGAATGCCTTTTGAACTACTCAGTCAGTAGTGGATAAACTCCTTCTTCATTGTGTGTCTCAGTTCCGACAAGTGGCGGGTTGAACACACAAACCATGCGCAATTGGGTTTTTGCATGGACTTTATGCTTATCATGATCATTCAGAAGGTAGAGAGTGCCAGGCTTCAGATCATGCATCTTTCCACCATTTTCAACTTCTTCGATCTGTCCTTCTCCTTCAATTACGTAAACGGCTTCAATGTGATTTTTATACCAGAAGTAATTTTCTGTACCAGCAGCAATTACAGTATCATTCATGCTGAAGCCCACACCGTCTTTGTTCAGGATAAAACGGCGGCTGGTCCAATTGCCATCAGATGTTTCGTCCTCTGTTCCAATAATATTTTCCAAAGATTTTACGATCATGTCGAATTCCCCTTTTCGTCATTTTGTATGAAAACTATTGCTGTTTCTCTATATATTTTAGTGAAATATATTACGATGATTATTTAGCAGTTGCAGCTTTAATGCTTTCTTCCAGGATTTCCAGGCCTTTTGCCAGACCATCTTTGTCAATGACTAACGGCGGAAGGAATTTTACCACTTCATCGCTAGGACCGGATGTCTCTACAATCAGGCCACGATTGAATGCCTCTGCACAAATTTCGCTGGCAAGTCCTTCTTTGTCTATGGCGATACCTTGCATTAATCCACGACCACGCGCTGTGCCATTCAGCTCCGGATATTTATTGATGATTTCTTTTACAGAGTCACTTAAGAAATCAGCCTTTTCCTGAATTTCTTTAGCAAAATCATCTGTCTCCCAGCGATTGAGTGCTTCAGTTGCTGCAATGAATGCCAGGTTATTTCCTCGGAAAGTACCATTATGTTCACCTGGTCCCCATTGATCATATTCAGATTTGATCAGTGTAATAGCCATTGGCAGACCTACACCACCAATTGACTTGGAGAGACAGACTACATCTGGCTTAATTCCAGCTGGTTCAAAGCTGAAGTATGTCCCTGTGCGTCCATTACCTGCTTGGACATCATCTACAATCAACAAAATGTCCCAACGGCGGCAGATGTTTTCAATCTCTTTCAACCATTCCATACTGGCAGCATTAATTCCGCCTTCACCCTGTACGGTTTCCAGAATAATAGCAGCAGGCAGTGCAACACCACTTCCGCTGTCTTCCAGGAATCGTTCAAGGTATGCAATAGAACTCTGGCCATCTACATAATCATCGAAAGGCATGGAAACTGAGTGATGCAGCGGCACACCGGCCCCATGGCGCTTAAAGGAGTTTCCAGTTACAGAAAGTGATCCAATGGTCATACCATGGAATGCGTTGGTGAAACTGATGACCGTGTCACGGCCTGTCACCTTTCTAGCAATTTTCAGTGCACTTTCAACCGTGTTGGTCCCAGTAGGTCCTGGGAACATGATTTTATAATCCAAATTGCGGGGCTCCAAAATTACTTCTTTGTAACGCTCCAGGAACTCTTTCCTTGGAGTAGTCCCCATATCCAGGCTATGGATAATCCCATCATTCTTGATATATTCAATCATCTTCTCTTGCATGGTGTCATCGTTATGGCCATAGTTTAGAGTGCCGGCACCCGCAAAGAAATCAATATATTCGTTTCCATCCGTGTCCCACATTTTATATCCTTTTGCTTTTTCGAATACGGTCGGCCAGCCACGACTGTAGCTCCTTACTGCCGATTCTATTTCTTCAAACGTTTTCATTTTCTTATCGCTCAATACTGCCGTTGTCATTATATCATTCCTTTTACAATTTTATTTTCTTCCTGAAAAGGCCCGATTTTGAATAATGGTTCATCTTCATGCCCTTCCCCTGGAAAATCATCAGCTGTAAAGTACGTATCTATTTCATAGTCAGTGTCCAACTTTTTAGCAAGACCTTTGAAAAGATTTTGGGACGGCGTATTAGATGGCGCAACAGTCGCTTCCACATATGTAACTTGTTGGGAAGCTTCCCGGTTCAATAGTTCAAACAACATCTTTGTCCCAAGACCTCTGCCTCGTCCTTCTTCATGTACAGCCACTTGCCAGATGAACAGTGTATTCGGTTGGTCAGGTCGGATGTACCCAGAAATGAAACCAACAATCTGATCATCCTTTACAGCGACAACTGATGTGTCGGAGAAAATCTCGCACCACATCACATAACTGTAGGAAGAGTTAAGGTCTAGAACACCTGTATGTCTGATCAGTTCCCAGACCGATGCTCCGTCATCCTTATTTGGCTTACGAAAATGAATATCTGTGGCCAGCTCTTTTGCCGGCGCCCGTTCAATTGTTGCGTTCTTATTAATGCTTCCACCTCCGGAAAGATTTATTAACAACACGTACTATTTAAGGTTATCGGTTATTTTCAATTTCGTCAAAACGGATAAATCTTGATTTAGCCTGTTTAATCATGCACAAATCTGATTAGACTCTTATAATTTGAAAAGGCTATAAATAACTAGCATATAATCCCGAATAGATTGAATTATAAAGAATTCACCGAATTTTTTTCTGAAAGTAAGGGGGGAAATAAATGCTGTGCCTCTAAATTTTTCTGTGAAATCTCATGAAGACGAATAGATGGGGTGCTAAATTTTTATCTGATGCTTGCTATTTTAGGAAAAGTTATGAGTCTCATCTAAAGGAAGCTGCTCCTTTACAGAAAGGAGCAGTAATTTAGCAGCTGGTATTTCTCGAGGGAAGTCGGGGGGGAAGTGCTGAAAAATACCTCTATAGCTTCATCATCAAATTGTTGTTGTATAGCCGAATCACCAAGGGTTGTCATGCCTAATATCTATCCATTTTCCCCTACAGGGGGACGACGTATTGCTGCTGGGATATTAATTATGCTGATCTGGTTGATATCCATTTCTGACTTCCCTTATATAGTTTTCTGAGCAGACATCACTATTGATTATTGTTTCTCCCCCTTTGCAGTTAAGCAGCTAGGAGTTATTTCGTGATCCGTGAATAAACCAGTCATTTGTCCTTTTTCATTAACTACGAGAATTGCACCTATATAAACTCACACATGGTTGTAGCAGTTTGTTCAATGGACGGAGTTTCATTTATTATTCAGACCTTAGTGTCATGATCCCTTGATGTTTTGTTTGGTTTAAACTTCCTTATAACCGCCTCTTATAGGGGATTCCTCTGCTACCATAGAATTATTGACTTATAAAAAGGCTAAAAGATACTCCTCCCAGTCTATATAAAACCCATGTGATTTCTTCAGCCCTCATGAATGACTATATACCCATATAATTAAGGCAGGTCCAGTTACTTATGAAAGATGTTATGCGAAGCATCGTTACATTCTAGCCTACCCTGAAGAAGTCTGGAGAAAGAATACACAAAAAACCCCGGGAAGTGAATGATCACTTCCCGGGGTTTCGGTTGCCTGGCAGCGTCCTACT
>NZ_JBHRSA010000050.1:0-2099 GCF_042643145.1 Virgibacillus xinjiangensis | reverse complement strand
AGTAGGACGCTGCCAGGCAACCGAAACCCCGGGAAGTGATCATTCACTTCCCGGGGTTTTTTGTGTACTAGGGCATGGTTGGATATATCGTATTAGCTCCTTGTAACTTCTTTTCTCCAACTCTGATAGTTCTCTGCCATATTTACTGCGCCGACAGCATCGATGTATCCCCAAGTATCGTTAAGCATTGGGCGTGCTGTCGACTGAAGGATACTTTTAATATCATTTGGACTGAGGTGTGGGTTAACTTCCAGCATTAAAGCAATTATGCCTGCGCAAATAGGTGTGGCCATTGATGTACCTGACATTTGAATATAACCCTTATTAATTATTTGCTCTGGAAGTTGTTTCTCCACAGCTGAATCAGGTGCCAAAAGAGAAATAATGTTGCTTCCCGGAGAATATACATCCGGTTTGATGAATGAATCAATTGTAGGGCCACGACTGGAGTATTCAGCGATAGAATCATCTTCTCTTTTCAAGGTGTCATTGTCATCTGCAGATCCTACAGTTAAGACGAATGGGTTAATGGCAGGGGTGCTGATCGTTGAGGATTGTGGACCACTGTTTCCTGCTGCTGCACATACTACAATTCCTTGATGCCAAGCTTCCTGAACAGTCAGTGACAATGGGTCGTCGCGAAAGGATTCATAAGCAGGCGCCCCAAGCGATAGGGATATAATTCGTATATTGTATTCTTTTTTATGCTCGATACACCATTCAATTCCTTCCATAATGGTCGAGAGTCTGCCTCCGCCGTCACTATCTAAAGCTTTTATACCGATAATAGATGCTTCCGGAGCCGGAGAGATATATTCTCCTTCTGATAAATAACCATTGCCGGCTGCATCTCCAGCACAATGTGTACCATGGCCATTGTCATCATATGGATCTTCCTTACCTGCAACAAGGTCTTTAAAGGCTATAATTCTATTAACAGGATTCGTCAAATCTTCATGCGGATAGATTCCTGTATCAATGACTGCAATCGTTACGTCTTTTCCAGTTAATTGCAGCTGTTCCTTAACTTGGCTCGCGCCGGTATGATGGGAGGCGATGTCTAGGAATGCAGATACTCTCCGGTCATAGAATATACGTTCTACAGAGTCGTCATCTTTAATTTGTTTTATCATTGCTGGTGTTAAGTAGCCCTGCATACCGTTAATTAACCGAAATTCTTTATCAAGCTTATTGTGGGAGACTTTATTACAAGTTTGGAGGATATTATTTTTCGCTGCTTGTTCATATTCTTTTTTAAAATGAACAATTACCGGAATTTCGTGATTGCTCGTTTCTAGTGGATCTGTTTTCCGGTTGTTTCTTAACTGCTCAATTAACCCTGGATCAAGTTTTCGGCCGGTATGTTCAAACCATGGACCAAGTCGCCTATTCATAGGCCTTTCCCTCCTTTAAAATAATAGTTTTAAAATTTTATAAATTCAGCATACCAATCCTTTTGTTTTTCAGCAATGAACCATCAGAACTAATTTGTAATTAATAAAGTTCTATTAAAGTGTTGAGAACAAAGAAATTCAACTTTGATTAAAGTTCATCAGGGGTATCAGCATTATTTGCAATTTATTATATTCGCGTATGCAATGGACAGAAAAAGTACAACATATACAAGAAACAAACTTTATCATAACGGTAGATGCACATTCCCCTTTTTCTTTGTATATAAGAGAGGAACAATAACAGAAACCAGCTATACTGTTGGAGATTATTTCCGTACTTCTTCCATTGACTTCATAGGCAGATAGTTGTATTATTGTTTTTGCCCTTGAAAAAACGTTCCTGACGGAGCGGGCAAAATAGAATAGAACGCACAGATGATTTGCTTTCTATTGATTCACTTTGTCTTCTTGAGGCTTCAAATAAACAGTTGACGCTGAATACGGTATGTGATATATTAATAGAGTCGCCATAAAGAAAGGCGAACCGGGAAGAGAAAAGACGCAAACAACGAATTAAAAAAAGTTGTTGACACAAACTTCTCGTTGTGATATATTAATTAGGTCGCTTCAAAAACGACTGAAACAATTTGCTCTTTGAAAACTGAACAAAACAACCAGTATGTCAAGAAGAAACAACTCGTTTTT
>NZ_JBHRSA010000005.1:0-41271 GCF_042643145.1 Virgibacillus xinjiangensis | reverse complement strand
GAATACCGGTTACAATCAGCATAGTTTTGCACGATTTTAGTGTGTCTACTTGACAGGGTCATGTACACATCCACCACTCGGGCCGCAATCCCGCTCACTCGGGCATCAGCATCCACCACTCAGGCCACACACCCGCTCACTCGGGCCTCAGCATCCACCACTCAGGCCGCACACCTGCTCATTCGGGCGACAGCTAACCATCACCATTTCCTGTGCCTTCTCTTTTGAATATGCCCACCAATAACATCACCAAGCCGATGAGAAATAGGATGGGGAAGATATACCACATGATCAGGGCGGCCCAACCATTTTCCACCATGAATGCATAGCTCAAGCCGACCGCAAAAGATAAGGCTTGGGAAATCGGCACAATCAGCGCGGTTCCCCACACTATATATTTTCTTTTCTTCGACTTTCCTTTGCTCAGCTGAAAAGCGGCAACTGCTCCTAGCAACGCAATGGCATACCCTATCACGATTGCCATTGAAGCCCCCCTCTCCATATCTAATCCCCACCGGATCTATTCATCACTTACTCTTCCCATCTTTAATCGCTTTCTCTACTCCAAAGCCGATCGTTGTGCCTACCAGACCCGCTATGCTAATAATGGCAAAGTGTTCCCAGTCTATTTCTCCGCCATTCCACCAACTGATAAGGAAAATCGCTATAAACGAACCGATTACCCAACCGATGCAAGACTTCAAAAACCGTTTAATCGCTCCTCCCTCCTTGGATGATGAGAATGTTAGTTATGTAATTGCTTCTCTTTCCTCTGGTAATAGTCATTTAAGATCTATTTTTTCTTTTATTTCTTTTAACTCATCCAAAATTTCCCTATTCACTTGAATTTGTTCTCTGCGCAATCTATTCGCTTCTGAAATCTCTTTTTCTGCTGCTTCGTATTTCTCATTTACGCTGACTGCAGCATGTGAACCGCTCTTGTTCTGCCTAAGGATGATAAATACGGAAATCAAGAAGACAACCAACAAGATTACACTGGAAAAGTCCTCAAACATCATTCATCCCTCCTAACAACCATTCTTGCTATTCGCCAAATGTAGTTACCTTATAATCATCCTCCGTGGAATCGAAGGTGAACGGAAATTCCATATAATGGAGCCTCAGTTCATCCTCCTGTCTCACCCATTCCACAAGGGTTTCGCCAGTTTCTGTTCCATTTTTCGTATCCATTGTGACTTCCATATTAATAGCATATTTGAGTGTGGTATCACCAAAAAGGCTTCGTGTTGTATAAATGCTATCTTCTTCTAAACTCCCGAATGCAGTTATGTTTTCTAAATCATTCTCTGAAATCTTATCACTGTGAGCCTGCCATGCAATTGTGCTATGGTTAGTTTGCAGTTCGGAGGATAAATAATCCTCGAACACTTCATCCGATTCTTCTTCAAAAATATCAACAATCAATTGATGGGAACGCTCATACACCTGTTCTCTTTGCTCTTCAGCTAGTGACCCCCCCATATAGAAATTCATCAGCAGATACAAGCCAACAATAATGATTGCGATGGTCAAAAACTTTTTTAGCAACATACACCCTCCAACTAAATTGATCCCCTGTTACTGCGGATCACCCCATATCTCCAAGCACTTTTTTTGGCCATC
Organism: Virgibacillus xinjiangensis; assembly: GCF_042643145.1. Taxonomy (NCBI): domain Bacteria; kingdom Bacillati; phylum Bacillota; class Bacilli; order Caryophanales; family Bacillaceae; genus Virgibacillus; species Virgibacillus xinjiangensis. The sequence continues at coordinate 39,648 of NZ_JBHRSA010000005.1, read as the reverse complement.
CCTCTTGCCCGTAACCTTATCATTAGGATTACTTCCTCAACCCCTTCCTATATTTCATCACCCATTCAGTGACAAATCCGACCACTACCCCAACAACGATCGGCAGGAAAGAGAACTCCGTATAGGTGAATGAGAACTCAGCCGAAAGCACCTCAATATCTGCAATCAAGCCGATCATATAAAGCAATGCCATTGTTCCCAATGCGGCAGTCAATGGAATCCAAAAAGGTTTCTTCATATAGATACCTCCAGATTTGCTTATGACCCGGTCACCATTGGTCAAACTATCCACGCATCATCCTTGCAAGAACGTCTCCCCATCCTCCGGTTTCCTATATAAATCTATGCGTTCCTGTGCCGGTATATTTTCATCTGTATCCCACCATTCGATCATCATATAAATACTGCTGACCTCATCTATGGTGATGGTCTTGCCGCCTTCCCCTACAATCGTGCCGGTAGTCTGTTGTGCGATATCTGTCTGACCAGATACGGAACCACCATGTATGACTGTATCTTCTCCGTCGATCACCGCATGTGTCCGGAAACTGAATATGTCTGAGACGTATTCATCGACGCCTTTCATAGACAGTTTTCCGTTCCCTGCTTTCTCCCCATCAGAGGTCAGCATGATTTCATAGCCGTTCAATTTCCATGTATCACTCTCCCCCATCAGGGACATATAATATTTGGTTTCCACTTGCTCCCCCTCACAGGCGGATAATAGGAGAATAATAGCTATCAACCAAACGGAATTCACAAGCATTTTCCTCATCGTACACACCCCCTCCAGCCATAATCTCTAGCTGCCTTAGCACGACAACAATCTTTTCCAAACGCGCCGACTAACAAAAAGGCGATCCGGTTGGAAATCGCCTCTTTTGTCAAAGCTTGTTACTCCAGTAGTCGAGCGACATCGTGCCCATCTGCCAGTTGTTCCTGTACGAGTTTTTCCAGTTCTTCTTCACTGGCAATTTCACTTAGATCCTGGCCATACCACTGTTCCAACTCATCCTTCGTTAGATTGAATGCACGGTCTTCCATGTCTACAAATTCAAAGGTCACCCATTCTGCATGATCAATCAAAGCAAATAAAAAAGTAGCGTTATAAATGGCTGTTTCTTCATATTCTTTTTCCGTCACTGGGGCCTTCAATGCAGAGTACGTCAGGGTCATGCCATATGGCTCTGTCTTCGTCTGAAGGGAAACCTCGTTGAATTCCTCCGCGTGCTTCAGTTGGCCGATGATGTTGATTACCGCACTGTTGTCCCCGATGGGAGAGTTTTTGTACGAAAATAACTGCTCCTCACTATGTACCTCATCACTCGAGCTGCATCCGCTTAAGCAAATGGCGATCAGCAGGGTAATGAGCATTGCACCTGTCTTTCCTCTCACAGCCATCCCTCCTTTTGCTACTCATATTTTCCCATAGCGATGGGATTTTTTAAATGGCAGGCGGCCTCAATGATGATTTTCCTCATCGGGCTTTTTCAAGAGCAGCGAGTAGCTGAATACCAATAGCCCGATCGGCAGAGCCATCTCCCATTTGATCGAATCGCCCATAGCCGTACTGTAATAAATAAGCCCAGCAATGCTCAGGAAGAACACTGCATCAGACAATGTGCTTAGCCTGTTGAATGTCTTACTGGAAATCTTCCGCATCCCGAATGCACATCCTTTCGCTGGAATCTGTACTTATTCCTACGTCTCAATGGAAGAAACGTTTCAAATTTTTCTGCCTAGTCCCTGGAAGGCCTGCCGTGGCAATAACATCCCCACCAAAAAATCAGTTGGGGGTGTTATATAGAGGAATCCGACCAAAATGTATTCATTACTACTAAAAATCTCCGTAAAATGAGGACTGTATGTTTTATTTGTACAGAATTTACTGTATTTGCTGTTTGAATCATCTGCTGAAAACCTATAACATAAAGACTGTTGTTTCAGAAAACAGAGGTGCGCACCATTCAAAACGGTAGACAAATGCAATAATAATTCATAAAAATGAGGAGTGTCCTACAACATGTTCAACTTCAAATGGAAAAAAATCGGCGTGATTGCTGGTTTGTCCTTATCCCTGATCGCTGCTGGATGCGGCTCCGATGATGGGGAAGCACAATCAGAAACCAGCGCTAGTGAAGAAATGGAATATACCATTACCGGGATTGAACCTGGTGCTGGTCAGACGGAGACCAATGAAATTGCTATATCTGAATATGATAGCCTGGCTGGTTGGCAGCAGGAACTGTCCTCAACAGGTGCAATGTTGAGCGAATTAAGTGATGCGATGGACAATGAAGAACCAATTGTCATTAGTGCATGGTCCCCTCACTATATGTTTGCCAATTGGGATATTAAGTACCTGGAAGATCCTAAAGGCATCTTTGGGGAAGAAGAATCCATCACCACCATTGCAAGAGAAGGATTGAAGGAAGACATGCCGGGAGCTCATACCATGCTTGACCGCTTCCAGTGGGAACTGGAAGATGTAGAATACGGCTTGTTGGAAGCCCAGGAAAAAAGCTTTGAAGAAGTAGCACAAGAGTGGGTGGAAGAAAATCAAGATACAGTTGCAGAATGGACGGAAGGAGTAGAGCCTGTAGATGGTACGCCAATTGAACTGGTTCTAACTCCATGGGATGCAGAAACTTTCACCACCAATATAGCTAAGGTTATCTTGGAACAACAAGGTTACAGTGTCACACTTACACCAATTGATCCGGCTGTGTTGTTCGAAGCAATAGCAGATGGCAGTGCTGATGCATCACTAGCTCCTTGGATGCCAGCTACACACGGGGAATTATACGCTCAGTATGAGGGGCAATTTGAAGACCTAGGCCCTAACGTCGACGGTGCCAAAATCGGCTTAGCCGTACCAGAATATATGGACGTTGACTCCATCGAGGATCTGCAGCCGAAGGAGTAACAGGTGAAAAGAGGAACCACACATCATCGGGATAAATCGTCCTGTTGTGGAATACAAAATGGTAAAAGAGTAGGTTGAAACGCGATATATTTGGCAACCGAAATAACATGAAATTCATATGATAATTGGCACTAAGAAACGCTCGGATATTTTTAATTTGGTACCGTCCTTTTGGGGCCACCACTTCTTCCGAGCGTTTCTTTTATTGTCTATTAAACTAATGCTACAGGTTTGTTTAACACGACACTTCCTATTAATAATTGATCTTATTGGTTCTTACCAAGCCCCAAGAGACCTCTCTTTCCATGCTGGGTCCCCCCTAATCATATTCACGCCCGTTCGTAAAGGTATACTTTTACAAACAGTCCAACCTTCAAACTCGCGCAGTCCTCCTAGAGACATTTCCAAATTCAAATAGCCGCACAGTGTCTCACACCGTACGGCTATTTAGATACTTCCTATAAAACACTTTATCCACTATGCCTTCTCCATATGGTTGAAATTCTTTCCGAACACCGGATGAAATAGAAAACCATACAGATTGGCTAGCTTGGCAGATAATTGTTACTGTTTCCGGTTTATAGCTTTCCCCATAGAGCATTCATCCATTAATAAATAGTTGTATTACCTTTGATCAAATGAAGAGAGAAGAAGATATCTTCCGTCCCTTTGAAGGTATAGACAAAGTGACTCAGCTCCTCATGATAGTATATAATCATATAATCTCCCTGTTGATCGATTATTTTCTTTCCATACGACCTATATGGGTAATCTCGAACCTGTACATCTGAAGAATCATCCTTGAATATCGACTCTAGGTAATTACTTACTATACGAATGTGTTCCACATCACGCTCCCCTTTTAGAAAAAATATTGTAAAACATATTACTGGATGCTGCTCCAATACCTCGAGGAATGCTATATAACCAGATAATACACAAATAATAACTGAATTTGTGTATGATGATGTATTAAAGCTATACCTTTAACATGAATCATCTAAACATGGAGCAATAGTCTACCAACCTATTTCTTGGATGCACGAAAATGAAGTTAAGAGTGCTTTATCAGCAACGGGCTAGGAGAGCCACCGGGAAAAATAAAAGGGACTTGGTCGTATCGATTATAGATAACTGATTAAGTCGTAAACAAAATAAAAATAATCGTCAAAACAACGATTATTTTTATTTGCATTTATTTTTCTAACCACTCATTTACTGTTTCTTGATTTTCTTTCACCCAATTTTCTGCTAGTTCCTCAGGCGACTTTCCTTCTTCCAATTCCATGATCCATTCTTCCACCATATCTAAAGTCAGTTCCATGTTGGCAAACAACTTATAAGCTGTCGGTGACTCTTCTTTTAATTGAGGTGTAACCGCAATTTCAACGTCATCGCTTTTCCAAGTATCACGTGGATCCTCTAAAAATTTAATATCATAACGGACAAACATCGGGTGAGGACGCCAAGCGTTAAATACAATAGCTTCTTCATTATTAATCACATTGTCTACTTGGGCAAGCATCGTAGCAACACTACTGTTTTGTATCGTAAAGTCGTCCATTTCATAAGTTTCCACCATTTCTTCTGTCGTTATAGCCATCCCACTACCTGGTTCAATCGCATAAACTTCATGATTAAAAAGTTCTGGATTAGCAGCAACGTCCTCTATCGAATTAATATCCTCCATATACGTTGGCACAGCGACCCCGAGTGGCATATCCGAATATAGAGTGCCAGCTATTTCAAACGTCTCGCCATATTTCTCCAAATAATCTTTATGTAAATTGGGACTCCAAACGTCGATGAATGCATCTATTTCCTGATCAGAGAGAGCTTGATATAAGATTCCAATTTCTGCTTCTTCTATCTGCACTTCAAAATCTTCCTGTTCCAAAATGACTTTTGATAAATAAGCAGGTACACTGGAATAATCATATGGATCTAATCCAATGGACAATTCAGTTTTTTCTTCTGTACTACCTTCTCCCCCCTGCGTTTCGTCGTTTGCATTATCGCTTCCACCGCATGCTGCAAGTAATAACAACGACATGATTACAGTGAGCATCAAAGTTAATCTCTGTTTAGTAACATGATTAGTAGTAATATAAATTTCCCCTTCCAATATTTTTTAAAGACTTTTCTATATTACCACATAATCAACTAAATTACCCTGCCACGTTAGTTGAATAAGCTCATTCTGTTTTTTCTATCTATGCTTTACATGAAATCTCAGAAAACCTTTCCAAAAAATAGAACCACTCATCATTGTTGTTAAAACAGATAAATGTTGTCATATCAATAAAAAAGGAGTACGAAACGCTATGCAATTTGCACTCCTTTTTAGTGTGTTATTCAGTGTTTTCTCTCCCGGTACTGAAGCCGTTAGTTCCATAGAACGGGGGTCCTTTTTATTATTGAATGGTACCATAATGGATGAGCTCAGCATCCACATGGAAATCGACCGAAATATCAGGGTAGAGTTCCCTCCATTCATCTGAAGTCATCTCGCCATCCTTTTTCTGGATACGATAGTACGTTCCGAAGCCGAACGGATCCGATTGCATATCCTGCAATTTTTTCAGTAGGCTTCCATACTCCTCCTCCATCTTCTTGGCAATTTCCTGTTCGAAGAGCTCGGCCACCTTCTCATCCTTCACCACTACAACTTCAGAGAATTCATCCAGTCGGAACTGGACCTTTACATCCACTTTATAATGCAGTTTTTCTTTATCCACGAGCTTTGTTTTTGTGTTTCCTTTCAATTGGATTTTCACATCGAGTTTCTCAATATCCTCCTCACTCCCCGTGCCAGGCATATAATCTTTAAATGGCTCACGAGGAAGTGACAACTCCAGTGGGGTTGGCGGGATTCTGCTTAAAAACAGATTCAAATAGAATGCCTCTTTCAGTGATATTTCACCGACATAGCGGTCATCTTGGAAAACTCCCATCGATATGATGGCCGGGAGCTTCTCTTCTATATCAAACACCGGAAGCCATGGATCCTGCCCGGGTTCAAAATGGGTGCGAGAGAACACCTGAAGGTCACTCCTAGGGATTTTATGTTCAATTTTCTTCTGTTCGATCAGGCGATGAAGAAACTGTCCGATACTGATTTCTGTAAGTTCCCGGCCAGTATCCAGCATCTCTTTCGTTTTCTGGTTGGTAACAGCCAGGAACACGGTGTCGGGAACATTAGCATCCCTTACCAACATATTCAAATAGGGAAGGATCCCCTGTTCTGCTGCCTCTTTTCCGAAAAGCTGCAGCTGCAGCTGACCTGCTGCCAAGTGATAGGCGGATTGACTGCCTGCATCATTTCGCGCCCCTCTCACTGTCTTTCCTTGGCCGGAGATATTTTTGGTCAAGGTCTCCGCCTGGTCATCAAATTGGAAAATCACCATGGTCGTTTCTATTTGCTCGCTATCATCCATGACATCAATTCCGACGGTATGTATGATCCCCAGGCGTTCAATTTCTCTTGAAGGTGTGCAGGCTGTAAGGAGTATAAAAATAATCAGCAGGAGTAAAGCTCTTTTGGCTGGCATCTCCTTCGCTCCTTCTTGCTCTTCGCATTTTCTGTGAGAATCCATAGTATGTGGAAAAAAGGGTGATTTATGAAGATATGGGACAACTTGGAGCATTCCATTCGAACACTGTTATCTCGGGTGATGATTAATACGGCCTTTCCCATTTCCACACCATCCTCTCCTAGGGAAAGAGGAACAGAGTCGAAGAGGGCTAGCGCCTTTTCGTATGCATGGTTCCCAGGATGACTATCGTCTATCGAGTTTCAATAGCGTTGACAGTTTGTCACATTTAATCATATATGAGTCGTTCAAACGATCTTTTTTTCGGGTATAGATTAATACCCCACCCACAAAAGGAGGCTGTTCTCTAAAATGGATAGGATCATCGGTGGTGTTTTCTCTGATGTGGAAATGACGGAAAGAGCGATTAAACACTTAACAGATATAGGGTATTCCAGTAAAGACATTTCTGTCCTCACCAAAGATAAAGAGAATGTGAACAAGGTTAAAAATGATACAGGTGCTATAACTTTATCAGGAATCGCCATTTCAGCATCAGGTCAGCAAGGAATAACTCTTTCTGGGACTGGAATGAGAACAGGCATTTCCAAAGCGCAGGCAAAACAGTATGAGCAATATCTTAAAGATGGTAAAAACATCGTATTAGTGGAAGCCGGCGATGATAACGAACAAATTATCTACCGCGTCTTCCTATCCAATAAGACCGAAAACACGGAGATGTATCCCGAAGAAGTGGTTAACGCTCAAAACAGGGAAAATTTTTAAGCCAGATTAATGAGAAAGAGGTATTCATCCATGAGTGACATACCTGTTTCTCATATGTTCTATTTGATCTCCAAAACATGGTTCCATGAAAGCTGATTTTGAAAAAACCCCCAGTCAACTTTCATACATGTATTTTCTTACATTTGCTTCCCTGCTTTGGGGCTTACTGGATTGGTAGGCATCTGAATAACCTAGAATCCAGGCAGTCACCCATTCCCTTTTCCAGCTAGATGGGTAACATGAACATGAAAAAAAGCCAGTTGACCCCATAGACATGGAATGAACTGGCTTTTATAAGCTTTTAAAAAGCGTATCTCTAGAGCAATACACTACTTTTAATCTTGAGTTTTTAATATGTTTTGGAGATTGTTTCATATCCGGTAGGTGTTGCTGTGTTCCTCAGCATCGTTGTCCAACGCAAAGCACCTCAATTCTTCGGATCATCAGCTCTCCAACATCATCGTTCAGTAAAAGTTGAAAAGAGATCAAAAGACCTGAGGTTCACGCTTTCTAGTCCTCTTGCAGCTTCATGATATGTTGCAAACCTTCATGAGCATTTCTAAAGGTATCTATATTACTTAACTCTCCAATTTCCATGGCTAAATTCGGCTTGATACCAACTATAATGCATTGCGCCCCTATCAATTTTAAAGACGCATGTAATTTCACAAGTGTCTCACGCACACTGTCATCAAAGTTATTTATCCCTCTTAGACTAACCATGACGAAGTCTATATGTTTTGAGATGCATTCCTCAATAATTACGGGTATGATGGTTTTTCCTCTATTCACATCGAGTTCCCCAACAAGTGTAAGAGCTATGGTGTTTTCCCAGATATTCAGGATCGGAGCAGATAACTCCCTGACTTTTTCCTCCAACCTCTTTGCTTTCTCCGCTTGACTTGTAACATCCATGAGCATAACCATGTATCCCGCGATTTCCTCACTTTGTTCCTGCAAATTCTTTATTGGCGTTATGACAATATCAGCAATATATTTGTTTTTTATTTCGATCCGGGCTCTATGTCCATTTTCCAATCCAGACATCACTTGGCGCTGGTATGAAGGTTCTTTATGAAAGGAATCCATGCTCATCCCAATCAAGTCATCGGAACTGGATAAACCATACAAAGGAGCTACTAGATTAAGTAATTGTCTAGCACACGTATTCAACCAGATAATTTTATAATCTGTATCAGCAATAATAATATTTTCTCCAATACTATTGAGCGCATCTGTGCCTGTTATACTCATAGGCAATAAGCTATTGTTCACCATGCTGCCACCTTTCTTGACGTAAACCACCTATATGCTATCTACGTTATTAAACTAGCGTAAGCCTCATCGTCATTGTATCATGGGTATTTATCGAACTAATATAGGTCCATGGAACTTTTCTGATTAAATATGAAACCAGCCCTCGGCCAAATATACTTAGATTTCTTCCATAAGAAAAGACGACCAATCGATGATCGTCTCGTTTCTTCATGCACTCTATAGTTGGAGTGTCGTCTTTATTGTTTCCCTCTATCTGTAAAGCTGCCATAACCCCTTGATCTAGCAGGGGTATGGCAAATGTTTTTTATTTCGTAAACTCTCTCTAGTGAAATTATTTCAGTTGCCAGCTACATCCCGTTCGGTAAAAAACACCCATGATATGACAAGGAAAATGAAGTAATAGACTGCCAGCACCGTAATGGAAAATCCGAGAGTCATGCCCTCAAACAATGGTATTCCGTTGATGTATTGTCCCATGTCAGTATTGGCAAAGAGGATGTATTTTGCCCAATCATATTCAGAGAAAAAGCTGACTATCGCGTTACCGGACAGCATAAGGAAAATAGCAACCCCTATAGCCAGTGAACTTTGTCGAAACATCGTCGATATCATAAAAGCAAATGTTGCCATAATGACCAATGTAACAAGCTGCAATCCATAGCCTTTGATGATTTGTTGGATAATGGAAACATATGCATACCCCTCACTTTGACTGAGTACGATACGCGGGTCCATTCCGTTGACACCGAAAAATAGCGCTCCAATAATCCATGAAAAAATCAAAACAAATAAGAGGGTGAATAACGCAAACAGTAATACTGATACATATTTGGAAGCCCAAATTTTGGTCCGCGTAATCGGCCGGATCAGTAATAATTTAATCGTTCCCCACTTGAATTCATTTGCGACAATACCTGCCGCAACAATGATCGTCAACAAACTTACCAATGAAAGCAGAAACCTGTTCTCCATGACAAATTGCCATGCATCATCGATCAATTCGACGGCTGTTCCTGCCATTAATAGAATCCTCCGATTATTTCAGTTTTAGAGGCTCTCCCGAAAGATTGCCCAAGCATTGCCCCGTTTTTATCCATACCTATTAATCAAGTTTTACTCATCAATTTCATTCCGAAAGTAACTGTGAAACAAGCACATACTATTATTACTAATTGGCCATAAATATTATTATGATAATTGTTCATCAATACCACTAATATGAGTAAGAGACAAATGACTACAATAGATAAACTTAAAGTTTTCAAGAAATTGATAGCGAAAACCTCCAGAAAATAGTTTTTTAATTTTTACTGCTTGAAAAGTTCCCCACTTTTTAATTGTAATACTCTATCACTTAAGGTATCCCTAATCTTGATGACTCACTCAATATAATCCATTAATTACCATGATTCAACGTAATTTACCAAAATATTACAGTAATTGTAATAATTCGTTAATTATGCCTATTACTATGGACTCGTATATCCATGAGGGAGATACTGAGTACGGCGAACTATCTTTACCATTTGTCCCGTCTTTTTTACCGCCCGTTGTGGAATCCTTCACCACTATTTAAAGAATGGATGAAACCCTAATCAGCACCAGGTTCATCCATTCTTATTTTATAACCTTTTATAAAAAATCATGGTTCTCTACTTGTAAATTCAAGATTGTATATAAAAGGAACAGACCAAATTATGTGCTCACCAATAAGCCCTCCGTACATATGTCCCGCCTACGATATCATGTATGGCTCTTTTATCTTCCCGGAAAATGATCATGAACACACTGACGATGAGAGATATACCAAGCGTGAGAATGCCGATTACATGAAAGCCGACCACCTCCCGCATGAACGTATTGGTAAAGTTGACATGCTCATCATTCGTCCGCTGCAATTTGATTTTGCAGATGCGTTTGCCAATGACATAACCAGACCAGAGAACAGGGACCATGATCAAATACACCAAATAGAAGACTTCCCAGGTCCAGCCACTTCTCCATTCCAATGAGAAATTGCCTGTAAACAGAAAGAACAACGAGGCTAAGGATAATGTGATGATATTGAAGTCCAGAACTCTTGCGATGAATCTTTCCAGGAAACCAGCATATTTGTTTGCTGCCATGTACTACCCTCCTTCCTTTTAGCAACGTTCAGTTGAAAAACTCTTTATAGAAAAAGACGATCACCTGTGGATCGCCTTGTCTGTCTTGTTTCATGGTTATATTGATAAGAAGCGATTGCCCCTTTGGAATCGACATATGTGGTGAAATTGGGAAGTCACTTCACTTTACCAAACTTCTCATACAGCCTGGCTCTCCCCTCTTTCCATCCGGGAAGAGTATCTGATTCCCAGTTGACTGCCTCTAATTGATCCGCCATTTTTCGTGACCGCTTCATTGCTTTTAGATGCCACCCACTATTTCGGAAGGCCATCATGTGTTCTTTGGACTCCCATACGGTCAGTGTCCAGTAGGTGTCCCAGCCTTCTTTGTTGAACAAAGAAAACTCCAGCCCTTCCGCATTCCTTGATTGGATCATCGATGTAATGGTATGAAAGTAAAAGCTGGGCAACATCCGCTTCCCTTTCAAACGCAGCCTCGTAACGGAAATGAACATCCCATCCTTCCTTTCCGGATAAGACCTGTGATCGCTATATTCCATTATAGGTATGCCAATCCCTCATATATATGCCGCTTTTACTCCCACTAAGTCACGTCAGGTTTGATGGCCAGGTGTCTACTGGTTCTCGGCCAATTCCTTGATGGTTTCCTTTGCTTCTGTTGCAAATTCGACCGATGCGTCATAATACTTCTGCCCATCCTTCACCAAGGAAAAGTCGCCAATTTCCAATTTCAGCAATGTCTTGCCATCCTGGTCTTCCAGTCTGAACCGATAGGCTACATCACCTTCCGCTGGCTTCACTTCCCAGTTCGATATGTACAGGGCCATAATGAATTCCTTCTCTTTCTCCGCTTTGATGACAGTAGTGACAGTTTCTCCACCGTTCGGATTTTCCCATACCACTTTACTGCCTTCTGTCATAGCATCACTCGGATAATCTTCCGGAAGCTCATCCCACTGTGCGACATATTTTGGTTTGACGAGCACCTCCCACACCTTGGAAGGAGCTGCGTTTATAAGAATTTCATCCCTTACCGTCAGTTCTTCGGTCATGATTTTGTACCTCCTGGTTCATTTAATGGGCTGCAGCGAAATTGCTCATGATATGGAAACGCAAGGATCATATTCCGCTGAAAATCTCTCTTATATTCCACCTTACCTAAGGAGGATGGGAAATACAATGTTTTCGGCGGCGGACCATGAGCGTTTTATATCGGTGGATCTTTGCAAAATTTCTGCTATGCGCCCGAGTGCGAGGCTGCGCGGCCCGTGTGGCGCGGGGCGGCGACCGAGTGCGATGAGGCGCGGCCCGAGTAGCAGGTGCTCACGCCCAAGTGCAGTGCCCCGTGGCCCGAGTGGCGAGGGCTGGCGACCGAATGCAGTGCCCCTCGGCCCGAGCGGCAGGTGCGCACGCCCGAGTGCAGTGAAGTCCTGTTAAATTCTGACCATCTTCATGGAAATGGATAAAATAAACTAGCAAATACGTTAATTTCTATTTTGTTTAAAATGGGGCTTACTGAAAAATGCACCGATTAATAAGAATACAAGACCACTTATCATGCCCCACAAGTGCATATCTATAAATGCAAAGACGCCGATATTCAATATTGCTAGTAAGAACATAATTTTCATTATTTTTATCACCCTTACTCATTAGTGATTGCAACTATTATCGACAAGTGAGCGGTGATGCAGCACGAGTGCAATGCCGCGTGGCCCGAGCGGCAGGTGCTCACGCCCAAGTATGCTGCCCCGTGGCCCGAGTGGCTGGTGCTGGCGACCGAGTGTAGTGCCCCACAGCCTGAGTGGCTGGTGCTGACGACCGAGTGCAGTGCCCCACAGCCTGGGCGGCAGGTGCTCACGCCCGAGTGTAGTGCCCCGTGGCCTGAGCGGCCGGTCATGCTCACGTCACCCCTCGGCATTTCCCAGTGTCATCCCGCCATCAACGACCAGTTCTGCTCCTGTGCAGTACGAGCTGTCGTCCGATGCAAAATAGGCGACAGCCTTGGCGATTTCCAGTGGTCTGCCGATCCGTCCTAATGGAATGGTCTGATAATATGCCGGGACATCTTGCCCGTTCGTGGCCATGTCGGTATCGACCCCACCTGGATGGATCATGTTCACGCGGATTCCTTTGGCTCCCAGCTCCACCGCTGCTGCTTTGGACATCGCCACGACAGACGCTTTACTTGCCGCATAAGCAGAGGAGTGGGCGATTGGTGAAAAGGCAGAGACTGATACATTGTTGATGATCGAGCCTTTCCCCTGCTTCTCCATGAACGGAACCACGGACTGCATGCCGAGAAACACGCCCATTTGATTGACCTGGATCAACTGCAGGTACTCTTCTGCAGTGATTTCCGTAAAAGGCTTGCGGATCAATAGGCCGGCGTTATTCACCAGCACATCTATCTTGCCGAATTGCTCCACGATATTTTCTGCCGCGGCTTTCCATTCTGTTTCGTTGGTGACATCCAGCTGCACCGGATAAGCATGCGCATTCCCTATTTCATCAACTGCCTCTGCAGCACGTTCATACTGGCGCGCACCCACGGCAACGATAGCACCTGATTCAATCAAGTGCTCGGCAATCGCCCTTCCCTGTCCACGATTCGCGCCTGTCACCAGTACGACCTGACCCTCTAAATTTGGCATGGAACTCCTCCTGACATGTTTGTATTTCTAGCTTTTTTCAGCTTAGTCTCGAATCGTATGTCCTCCATTGCTTTTGCTTAATTGGTACCAAACTTTGTTAGGTTCAAACATTTATTAAGTAAGTTACATGAACAATAAATTCATATATGAACAAGCATAGTAGTATCGCCTTTTAAGATAGCTTTCCCCCACATAATTCTCTACCAAGTCAAGGATTTCTCAACTGTTTCCATATAAGGAAGATGGCGCCATATGTTTTTATCACCAATCACGTAAAGCCGGTATTTTGCACGCGTGACAGCTACATTAATTAAATTTGGTTTATCCGTAGCCCATTTAGCAGCTCCTTTTTGGGTCTCATCAACTCCTAAACAAAATATGACAATTTCTGCTTCTTTTCCTTGAAACGTATGCACAGTTCCAACCGACTCCCGTACCCACGCTTTAATAGAATTTTCGCCACTAACCATTGTAGGTAATCTCTTCTTCAACAGAATCTTCAATTCATCGGCTACCTTTTTAAATGGCGATATAATATAGACATTAGGCAAACTCCCATCATTGTCATCGATAAGTGTCTGTAGCAAAATTAATAACCGTTCCCCTTGAGCTTCTACATACTGCCGTGCAACTGATTCCCCTTTTACATCGATCCACTCACTTTGACCACTGAAAGTAAATGTGTCGTTTTCTTGTGTAGCGAGAACCATATTTCCGTCATATGCTATCTCATTTGAAATCTTGAACATGGGGTTAAGACATCTCCTATGAACCCACAGGGGTAACCCTATCCAAGTTCCGGCTAAATTTTTTCCATAAGGGTTTCCTAAATCTGCAATACTTTGTACAGAGGAATGAGGAGAAAAATAAGACGACGAAGAAATGTCAAAGTAATTAGCCAGATCAGTATAAATTGATGGGGGAGTGGTCACTACAGGTTCAATTTGCAGTGGGTCTCCCACAGCTACCGTATATTTTGCTCTCCATATACCACCGACAGCCATTTGAGGCTTAGCTTGACCTGCTTCATCAATAATTAACCAATCCAATTCCTCTCTTTTCAATCCCTCGAACATGTTGCCTAGGGAAGCAAAAGCGGTTGAAATCACAGGTACAATAAGAAAGAAAGCGTCCCAGATTGGTTTGACAACTTCCGGATGTGTATAGGTGTTGATCTTTGAAAGATTAGAAAATCCCCGGATGCAATGTTTTACTAGATATTCTCTACAGCTGTATTGTTTGAAGAAGCCACTACCATACCGTATCCACGAATAGAGTCATCAATATTTTGAACTCTGACCTTGAATTTTTCACTCACTTGAATATCTTTCATATGTGTAAATGCTTTATTCGGATCACTAAACTTGACCATTCGTTTAGCTCTTTGGAAGACATTCTCGGCCATAATATCCTTAAGCAAAGTTGTCTTTCCAGTCCCCGGTGGGCCATTCACTGAATACAAATTGTTGTGAGGAGTATCCTTCATAAAAATACTGTTTACAGCCAGTTGCTGCATCATACTCAGGTGGTATTCATCTTTGGAAGGCCATTTAGCTAAGGGGATGTGCTCAGGAGATAAGATTCTTTCTATTTTCTCGCGGTTCTCATCAATATCTACTTTTCCCTTCGTACCTTTTAAGTATTGGTTTAACGCATTTCCGCTCTCTCCACTCTTATGAGCCTTTTCAACAATTTCTAAATCTCGGATAAAAAAACTGTTCAATATATCTTCTTTTTCACTCTTTCTATCCTTTTTATGTCTGTAAGTAAATGAAATAAAAGGTGGATTAATTAATTCTGGTGACCATTCCGAACTTTCTAGTAATTCTCTTAAAAACAGTTGTAACTTTTTATAGTCAATGCTCCCTTTTAAATGACTGGAAGCTATTTGCTTAACTTCTTCTTTGTATTTGCCAAATAATGTTGACCATTCGTCCTTATACCTTTCCCCTTTATTCAGTTGGCCAAGGCCAAAAGGCATTGTAGAAATGGAAGCACTATCTTCTATGTATTTTCCATCATTATTAATCTCAATCACAGCAAGAGCCGTTTTCCCTTGATGATCCTCTATGTCAGGCCGTACTTCTGTTTCTCTAAAGTGCTCTCTTGCAAAATCTAATTCTTCCCTAATTGGGAATACTCCCACATAAACTTGATGCGTGTATGTGTGTTTACCAGTGTCTAAATATTTATCAGTCGATTGCCATGGTAGTTCTGTCAATTCCCTAAGATAGTTCACGTCGGCTGCTTTGTTCTTGAATTTAATTTCATATGGTGTTAAAAACTCCACATAATGCCAAGCTCTTAACAAATTCATAGCTTGCCCCATATAATTCTCTCCTTCTTATCTATTAGGATCTAGCTCGCTCATACGGTAAAAACAATTACCCATTCATTGATATTCTGCAGGTTACATTTTTTCCCATTATTCAATACTATCATAGCTTGTTGAGAGAGAAATAAAAATTCCTTCAATTTAAACAACCTTTTAATTTATGTAAAAATCAGGTCACAGAAAGAATTTCTATAGACAACGGAGTACCAATATATTAATCCCTAACAAACTGCCTCCATAGAAAAAGGCGGCCCAGAACAATGGCCACCAAGCGAAAATTCATATCCTCAGTTAAAAAATAGATACAGGACAAAGCCCGCGATAAAAATCGAATCGATGATGATCAGGTAGAATCCCAGATTTGATTTCCTCACCTTTTCCAAACTGTAGTTGAACACACTATCATATAGGCTGACGCCGAATAGAATGGCTGCGATGATGATGACTACTAGATTTTCTGTCATGAACACGGCCAGCAGATAAATCAGCCATCTGCGGATAAAGTTGAAGATCAATCCGATGAACATGAAGGAAATACTCGCTGGTTTGATCTCCAAATCGTCTTCCGAATCGATTTCGGCCAGACCTTCTTTCACCTGTTTATGTTCCTTCAAGTAATCCACATTGATCCACAAGATGATCAAACAGTAGACCAGGATATAGATTTCTTCCTTCGTCTGTAAAAATGCTTGAATTGCCCCCACCCCATCCCTTTTCTTCTATCATAAACCTCGCCAAGAAAGCGAATGAAAATGCAGCTTACACCTCTAATTCCTTGAGCACTTTGGCCGGATTGCCGCCGACCACTACATTGTCCGGCACATCCTTGGTCACGACGGCACCTGATGCGATCACCACGTTATCACCGACGGTCACTCCAGGATTGATGATGGCACCACCGCCAATCCACACATTGTCTCCGAAGATGATCGGTTTGGCATATTCCTTTCCAGAATTCCTCTCGGTCGGATCGAGCGGGTGTGTCGCCGTATAGATCTGCACACCAGGCGCCAGCAGACAATTGTCCCCGAACCGTACTTCACACACATCCAGAATGGTACAGTCGAAGTTCGCATGGAAATTTTCACCAACATGGGTGTTATAGCCATAGTCGAAGCGGATATTCGGTTCCATAGAAATATTTTCTCCCGTGGAACCAAGCAAGTCCTTGAGCACTTCCGACCGCTTCTCTCCTTCTGTTTCAGTTGTCCGGTTATACACGCGGACTTTCCGTCTCGCTTCCTCCCGGTCTTTCAGGAGCACCGGGTCCTCCGGGTCATACATTTCTCCAGCCAGCATCTTCTCTTTTTCTGTTTTCATTCCTGCATCTCCTTCTTTTCATTATATATTTCTGATGGAGATAACTTGCCCTTTAGTTGAAATGATCGTTCTTATATATCAAGTTCTCTTTTTCTTCCATTTCCTAATCTGCGTGTTCCATTCTTCTGTTTTCATATTAATTATATGGTTTTTCACCTTTAAAAAAATAATCCCATTATTTTTGTTTGGAATCAAGACTATTGCCCTTCGTTCAATTATCCTGTTCTTTCATTCGGAGATATTGTTAATGAAGACACCTTTGATGAACGTCCGCGAAGGATTGCTTCACTAAAAATAGAAAAGGAGCGGTGTATGACCGCCCCTTTTCTATTGAACTACTGTACCTGTTCCTGTTGGTCCATGTCTATTTTCTTCATTTCTGCTATTCCCTCTTGTACTTCTCTCATCCGTTTATCGTCCAATGTATAGAATTTCATAGCGAGTAAGGATGCGATATATCCGAGAATCGGTATTCCCAGGTATAGTACGAGAGACATAATGAATAATGCCGTTGTCAAGCTTTCACCGATTTGCGGGAATTCTTCTTGATAGCCGATCATTGCCAGCATGAACCCGACAATTGCAGGGGCAAGGGATGAAATCAATTTATCCACAAAGGAGAAGATTGTTCCAAGCATACCTGGAATATAACGCCCTGATTTATAGGTTTCATAGTCTGACACATCTGCGATCATTGGGATGACCAGGGCATTCGTCAACCCGCCCAAGCCTAAAAATGCAGTGATGAGAATCAGGAACATCCATGTATTGACGCCCATATTGTCCATGGAGATGGTGGTTGGATCAATCATAAGCATCATGATCATGATGATGGCACCTGCCAGCAACGCTCCCCATGAACCTCGTACAAAGGAACGTTTCAACCCTACTTTTCTTGCATAGATGGAACCTAGGACGGAAATGATGAGTACCGGAACCATGGTAACTAAGGATATGGTCCCACTAAGTGCGTAATCCCCGATTAATATACCGAAGAACATGACCGCCACTGCTGGCTGTCTCGTTGAAGAACTTGCCAATTTATCGGTCGAAGCTGCGATGATCAGCATTTGCAATGGGCGGTTTTTCTTCAGTACCGGCAAGTACTCGCGGAAACTTGTTTTCACCGTATTTTCTGCCAAACCATAAAACTCTTTACGGTCCTTGTTCCAGATGGCGATAACCGAACATACGGACAACAATGCAGAGATAATTACCACATACATGTTCAATTCGGTGAATAATGCCAAGCTGAATTCGTCATTATATTTAACAACAAGGTTGGATGCTACGAAGAACTGTCCACCACCATATACCAGCATGGTGAATACTCCATCAAAAACGGAGAACAGCGGACGCTGTTTTGGATGATTCGTAAGCACAGTCTGTCCAGCCTTTGTTACGGCTGTTTGTAACGTATAACCAATTATATAGACAACATAAATGGCTATAAAGAATAAAAATTGCATGGACTCCGGCAGCATATGGGTCACGTTATACATAATCAAGATGGAGCCTGCCAAAATGACGTTCCCTAAAATGATTAATGGCCGGAACTTTCCAAGCTTCGATTCTGTTTTATCAATGATATACCCGATAATCGGATCAGTCACCCCGTCAAAAACACGCATCGATGTAAGTATGATGCTGACAACGGCTACAGTCAGTCCTGCAATCCCTGTAGCATAATAGGAAACAAAACCAATAGCGAAATTATATAAGTTGGTGGCGGAGTTGTTTAAGGAAAACAAGGCTATTTGCCACATTCTCGCTGTATGGTAATTCTGATTTTGCTGAGCGGTTGTGTGGGACATATCAATCCCTCCTCCATTTATTTTACACGATAACACTCCAGTTCTGACAACGCTTACACCTTTGGCCAGAAACAACATCCATAGAGGACGTTATTTCCTGATGCTTTATTTCGTTCTCCATCTTTCTCTCACCAAGTAGGCTGCCATCTTCGGCTGTCTGTTCCTTGTGAACACACCACTGCGATGGGTATCGATGGCGGTCAATCCTTCCTTTGCCTGAATGTCTGCAAAATGCACTTGTTCTCCGATGATAAAAGGCAACTCCTCCAACATCTGCTGCTGCATCTCTAAACTTTCCACCTGATAGGGCTCACTCCACTGAACAGAAGGCAATTTCCATTCTCCACTGACAGACTCTGCTGCTTCCGACGTGATGAAAACAGGCTTCCCGATGGCTTCCCAGCTTGCCAACGTTTCCTTCATTTCTGTTTCTGCATCGGATAATTCATACCCGCCCATTTCGTCCCACCCATCTTTCCGATGAAGGGAGATGATATCACAAAGATCATTAATCTTGCTGTCTTCCATCTTTGTATTCATTGGAAGCAATGCGGTTCTTGGCCGCTTCTGTGGATCCAGTTCATGGGCATAGTCGAAAATGTCCTTGGCATAGTTGGTAATATGTTCATCCGTTGCATCAGGTTCTGTCATGAGATTCCAGGCAATGACACATGCATGGTTTTTATCACGCTGGATCACTTCCTCCATCACTGCTCTGTGGTGGACTTTCATCTCTTCTTGAATCACGTCCCGTGCAAAGAATGGACCATCCTCCTTGATGCCCATCATCATCTGATGGAAACTCGGTTTGCTGTTTTTCAGCCCGGAAGCTGGCAAGGTATCGATGAGAAGGAATCCTTCCCGGTCTGCCAGCTCATATAATTCCTCACTATGCGGAAAATCTGCCGTTGAAATAACATTTGCCCCGGCCCATTTCATCAATTCAACGTCCCGTTTCAATATGGCCGGATTCACACCAGCACCATGAAGTTCACTGTCTTCCCACTTATAAAATCCTTTTAAATAAACCGGTTCATTGTTGATGAACAACTGCTGGCCCTTCACTTCGACAGTGCGGATTCCGATTTTTTCCCGGTGCATATCGATGACATGCTCTCCGTCGCAAATTTTTACGATAAAGGTATATAAATAAGGCTTTAGTGGCTTCCATAACTGGACATCTTTTACCGTCAGCTTGTTATTTTTTCCAATAGTTTCGGCAACAAAGTTGTCATTCTCATCGTATACTTCCAGCCTGACTTCGCTTTTTCCATTGGTTTCTGCTTGATAGGATACAGCCGCATCCTTTCCTTCCAAATCAAACCGAACAGAAAAATCTGTCACGCGCTCTTTTGGCATGGCAATCAATTTAACCGATCTTTGGATACCAGCATAATGGTAAAAATCGACATCCGACTTCGCAAGCCTTGTTCCATCTTTTTTTGTGGCTGTTTCTCCTCTTGGAAGGGTGATGTCGTCCAATAGATTGGAAACTTCGACAACGATTTTATTTTTCCGGTCAAAATCAATGACTGTATCCACTGGTGCATGGAATGGGGTATATCCGCCATGATGCTCTTTGACCTTGATGCCATTGACAAAAACCGTCGCCTTGCTTGTAACACTTGAAAAACGAAGCGAAATATCGAGACCTTTCCATTCTTGTGGAACATAGATGTCGGTTTCATACCAGATGCTCCCGGTGAACTCCCGGCTTTCTTTATCGGTGAACAAATCATTGAAACTCGATGGCACGGGGATGAGGTCGGCTTTGGGAATACCGTTCATCCAGTTCTTTTGTCGGCCTTCACTGTTTTTATCCAGCCTGAAGCGCCACATCCCATTTATATCCATGGCTTTTCTTGTTTTTGTATAGGTTGCATATGCTAAATTAAGTGCCATGTTTCACCATCTCCTTCCTGTACACCGGCCAATGCTTCCCATCTTTCTTTAAGAAGATAAGCAATCGGTTTAGGCTGTCTGGAGCGGGTGAAAATCCCTTTCTTATTCCCATTCATCCGATTTTTCCCTTCGACGGTTTGGAAGTCGGCAAAGTTCCATACCTGTTCTCCTACTACACAATCGTAATAATCGAACATCCGGTGATAGAGATCATAGTATTCCTTCTGATATGTCTCACTCCACATGACCGATGGCAGTTTATCTAAGCCGTTGACAGTATCTGTTCCATATTCGGTAAAAATAACCGGCTTGCCGACATCCTGCCAGAGCTCCATTTCCTGATGGAAGAATGCTTCTGCATCTGAAAGCTCAAAACCATTCAAGAAATACCAGCCATAATAGCGGTTCAGGCTGACAATGTCACAAACCTGATAACAATTGCATTTTCCAGGAATGGAGGTGCCAATGGATGCAAATGTTCTTGGCCGTTTCTGAACGTCCAGTTCCCATGCATAATCAAAAATTTCCTCAAAATAGCCTGTTGCCCGTTCGGATAATGTATCTGGTTCATTCAGCAGGCTCCAAATACAAACACTTGCATGGTTCTTATCCCGTTGAATGAGCTCGTACATATCATTTTTATGATTCTTTTTCGTTTCTTGATGGACAATATCGTAGTTAAAGAAGCCTGTCACCTTACCACCTGCAGCATCAAGGAAGTTTTTCGTACTTTCGAGAAAGCCGACTGCTGCCACTTCATCGATAAT
Organism: Virgibacillus xinjiangensis; assembly: GCF_042643145.1. NCBI lineage: Bacteria > Bacillati > Bacillota > Bacilli > Caryophanales > Bacillaceae > Virgibacillus > Virgibacillus xinjiangensis. The sequence goes on along the minus strand of NZ_JBHRSA010000005.1, from coordinate 18,207 downwards.
GACGATGCCTTCCCGGTCAGCCATCTGATAAAATAATTCATCATAGGGATAGTGGGCTGTTCGGAATGAATTGGCACCGCTCCATTTGATGAGTTCGAAATCCCGTTTCATCACGACCGGGTCCATTCCGCGGCCAATAACATCGAAGTCCATATGCTTCCCGTAGCCGGTAAGATATACTTCCTCCTCATTGATGTAAAACTTATCTCCCTTTACTTCCACGGTCCGAATCCCGATTTCTTCTTCATATTCATCGATGATCGTTTCCTTGTCTTTGATCAAGACGCGGAAACAATATAAATAGGCATCAAGCGGACGCCAGAGATTGGCCTGTTTTATTTCGATCGTATTCTGTTTGCCTGTCTGTACCGCTACCAAATGGGATGATTCATCATAGACTTCGATTTCGACTGGATGCTCCCCAGTTGTTTCTACATCATAATGGACCAATGCATCCTCGCCCTTCAGCTCATGCTTCACCGTGAAATCGATGATACTTTCTTTTGGTGTGATCACGAGGGAAACCGATCGCTGCAATCCAGCATAATTGAAGAAATCAAAAAACGGTTTGACCATTTTTTTGCCATTTTTCAGTGTGATGCTTTTACCAACAGGAAGTGTGGTCGCATCCAATTCATTATTGATCTTTACCACGATTCGGTTGTATGCGTCATATTCCACCACATCATTGATCGATGCATTGAATGGAAGGAATCCGCCGACATGGCTCGTCATCTGTTTTCCATTGACATAGACAACCGCCTTGTGGGTTGCACAGCCAAATCGCACATCCAAATCTTTATCCTTCCAGTCGCTGGAAACAAAAAATTCACGCTCATACCAGAAATCCCCGGCATATTCCCGACTGTCTTTATCTGTAAATAAATCATTAAAGCTGGATGGAACAGGTACCCATTCGGTATGTTGAAGTCCGCTTTGCCAGTTTTCTTTCTCGCCGATGGATGCTGGATCCCATTTAAACTTCCACATCCCATCCAGACTAACGACACTTCTTGTTAATGTATGTTTCGGATACAGCAACTCATTTGCCATTGTCATCCTCCTGTCATGATGCGCTTTGCCAAAGGCAACATTGTAAACGCTTCAATATTGAATTAGTTTCATTATAACCTGGATGGTGCTTGCCATCATCTACATTTTTAGCAGGAAATTGTACGATTTTAACATTCGCTCAAGTTGAAGTTCCTGTATAATAAAAGGAGGCGGGAAATGTTAGAAAAAAGAGGGGCTTTATGATGGAACATATGTCGGAATATGCAAACTCACAGAAGGAAGCAATTGAATACCGTTATCGGTTGGAAGAGAAAGTGATGCATATTATTCAAACGGGAAATGTAGGCGAGGCAAAGAAAATTTTTGAAGACCAGACCAGCACCATGAACCATACCAAAGTTTCCCGCATTCCTTCCAATCCACTCCGAGATCGCAAAAATGGACTGATTATCCGAAATACCTTCTACCGGATTGCGGCCAAAAATGGCGGACTTCCCCCTCTTTTACTTCATTACATTTCGGAAAAGTATGCGTTACTGATTGAACGGGCAGAATCCGTGGAGTACTTGGATAAAAAACTGGCAGTTGAACAGCTATATGAGTACACAGAAGCTGTAAACAATTTTTCCACAAACACCTATTCAGGTCTGACAAAACAAGTGGCATCCTATATCATGGAGAATTTTGCCCAGCAAATCACCTTGCAGCAAATGGCCGAGCAGTTTCACGTGCATCCCTCCCACCTGTCACGGAAATTCAAGCAGGAAACAACTGTTACGGTGATGGACTATATCCACATCCATCGCATCAATCATGCCAAACTGCTTTTTCAAGAGGGCAATGCCAATATCCTGGAGGTGGCCACTATGTCCGGATTCAACAGCAGCTCTTATTTCAATCGCATTTTCAAAAAAGTTACAAACCAGACTCCATCAATGTATATCAAAAATGCTTTCGAGATCTGAAAGATGCCACTGGCCATTCCCTGACATCCGAAGAAAATCAATTAATGGAATTGCCATTAAAATCACATAGAAAAACGCAGAGGTTTCAGCAATCCTCTGCGCTTTATCATTTAATGACTTGGTCTATAACTAATGCTGCCCTTTTGATGAACAATCTATTAAATTTAACCCTTCATCATCTCATCAGTATATTTTTCAAGTTGATAAGCTATAAAAACAAGTGCAGATGCACCTACCCCTATCATTATTCCATCTGTCAATGCTCCCACTAGTCCACCTATTAGAACAAATGTAGTAATTTTTAATTTCATCATAGAATCCTTTTAAAATAGCTGGTGCTTTTCTTCAACAAAAAACACTTATCTTTATTGAAGAAAAGCATCATATAGCTGAAGAAGAACTATTAGATTTCACCCTTCTGCCCATTATCATTATTTTTATTTTCGTTTGAACATAATACCAATAATATAAAGCTCGACAAAAGCCCTGTCCCAATTGCTACATACGAATATTCCATTTCCAACCATACATTACTGATAACCCCGAATATCGAAGCTAAAAATGCTAACCAGCCTACAAAAAATCCAATTTTCTTTCCTGTTATAATCATAATTACCTCCGTTCTGCTAACCTGCCTTAATATTCATAGGGAAATTTCAATTTTGATATAAGCAAGACGATAATCGGCTTTTGAACTCTTGCCATCCGTTAGTTCAATAAAACTTACAGTAATTAATAAGCACTAACAGAATCATTCCTAGTGTCTTTTATACCAGTTCATCGCTTTTACTTCTATTTCTCTAACAAGATGTTCCTTACCATTTATGTACGATTCAATATCATAGGGAAATTGTTGTGCCAGCCTCTCTTTTAACTCACCGTATCTCTTCTTCATACTTGGATGACTACTCAGATAATCCCGAAAAGCTATATGTCTTTTTATTTCCTCACTTCCTGCCTGATAAATATGTACGTGATGAGAGCGATCGTCTCCACCTTTTTGAAAGTATCTTCGTCCAGGTATTCGATTCTCACCTTTAGGTTCATATCCAATGTCCTTCATCTCCTGGTTATATTTGTCAACGAGGTCAATGTCTCTAACGACAGGCATTATGTCTAATACTGGTTTAGCTTTTAGCCCTGGAACTGAAGTACTCCCAATATGATGGATATCAATCATTTCGTTTCCAAAAATCAGTTTAAGTTTTTCAACTTCTTCCGCAAACATTAAAGGCCATTTTTCCCTATACTTCGACCTTTCTCAAAGTACAACATCCTTTCTTCAACTAACCTGCTCCTATCCTTAAAGGATGAGCACTTCCGTTGTTGTGGTAACGCACCAAATAGTAAGTGTAATCCTTCACAACATTGCTCGATGTAATAAATAAAGATTTTAAAACCCTGACTCTTGTATCATTTCCACTCTGTTTCCGAATGGGTCTCTGAACTCAAAACGTTCAAAAACTGGTATTGGTACCCCTTCAATTATCTGTATACTATTTTTTTCCAACAAATTTCTCCATTATGATATATCTTCTACTTGATAAGCCAAATGAGCTTTTGTTTTTAACCGATCAAAACCATCCTCGGTACCTATATGTACATGTCTATCTCCGACTTTTAACCAAAATCCCCCACGTCCCTTTAGTGATTCGGGTTTTTCTATCTCAGGTAGACCGAGAAGCCTACAATAAAAACTTTTCCCCTCTTCTTCAGCACCTTTTGGAATAGTTATCTGAGCGTGATGTAAACCAAGAATCATACAATCATACCCCCACTTATCATTTTGACATTTTGATACCTTTTATATATGATTCAACAAATTATATGTAATCCCTTCCTCCATTAACCTGCCCCTATCCTTATAGGATGAGCACTTCCGTTATTGTCAAACAAACGTCATTCTTTTCTTGCATCAGGAAAGAGATCGGCAAGTGCAGCATATTGAGCTTTCGCTAAACTTAACGAATCCGACAGTGAGTGTACTACTTTCCCGTTTAGAGGAAAAGGGATTCATTCGGCGTATTACAAATCCAGCTGATAACCGCTCACGTATTATTGAGCTTACTGATAAAGTTGAGCCAATCACGGGAAATTTATGAGTATGGGAGTTCAATTGAGAAGCTGTTATTTGAAGGTTTAAACGAAGCAGAAATTAATGACCTTTCAGAGTCTTTACGAAAAATTGCTTTACATGCAAAAAAGCGTTTATAGCCATGAGGAGTATCGTGAAGTTGCTGTTGAAACCCAGAATAAATAAATTAAATGTAAAAAGGAGCAAGCTGAAAGCTACACTCCAAGATAACGATTTCCCCAAAGAAATTGAAAAAGCGAGAAAATTACTCCATCGCTTCTTTCCATTCGAGGAGGTAACGAACGAAATGTTACATTACCTCGTTGAACAGATTGATGTGAAAAAGGATGGTACACCAATCATTAAGTACAGGTATTCAATCCTTTTCGATTAATTCTTATCACGTAAAACTATCTGTGACACGCATTCCACATGTACCGTCTGCGGAAACATATCCACTGGCTGAATATCTTTAACCTCATATCCATTTTGAACTAAATATTTCATATCCCGGGCCTGTGTCACAGGATTACATGACACGTATACAACGCGCTTTGGCTTAAGCTTTACTACACTAGACAAGAAAGCTTCATCACTCCCGGCTCGTGGCGGATCCATAATTACTACATCCGCTTTTTGACCACGTGCTGCCATCTCCACCATGAATTTCCCAGCATCTCCTTGATAGAAACGAGCATTTTTCACGCCATTGCACTTTGAATTATGGATTGCGTCTCGGACAGCATCTTTATTCAACTCTACCCCAATAACCTTGCCAGCTTTTTGGCTTGCAATCAGACCGATCGTCCCGATTCCGCAGTACGCATCGATTACGGTTTCCTTTCCAGTTAACTGGGCCATTTCAATAGCCGTTGAATACAACTTTTCCGTCTGGACTGGATTAATCTGATAAAAGGATTTCGCGGAAATGTCAAACTTCATTCCACAAAGGGTATCTGTTATCGTTCCTTTACCAAACAACACTTTTTCCTGATTACCTAGAACCATGCTCGTATCTCGATTATTCACGTTCATGAGGATGGTCGTAATCTCTGGGTGAGCCTTCCTAAGAGCTTTCACGAAATTATTTTTACCTTTAAAGATAGGTGAAGCTACAACCAGCACCACCATGATCTCACCACTAACCTTGCCGACCTTCACCAGTACGTGACGCAGAAAGCCTCGTCCAGTATCTTCATTGAATGGTTGCATTTTAAAAGACTTCATCATGTCCTTAATAGTTTTCCAGATTTCGTCCGCTTTTGGATCGTGAATGAGACACCGATCCATGGAAATAAGCTGATGACTGTTCTGGGCGTATAGCCCACCAATAATCTGCCGTTCCCTATTCAAACCAAATGTTGTATGGCTCTTGTTCCGGTAATCATACGGATGATCCATGGTTAAGATGGGGTCCGGTTTACCGAATGGTTTCATCAACTTATTTATCGTATCCTGCTTGAAACGCTTTTGAGCCTGTTCGTTCATATGCTGCAGCTGACATCCCCCGCAATCATAATAGTACGAGCATATTGGCCTAACCCTGTCTTTAGACGGGGTTATTATCCGCTTCAATTCCGAATTAACATATCGCCCACTTGTTGACATAGTAATCTCAGCTGTTTCACCTGGCAAAAGATGTTCTATCTCCAGCTGCTTACCTTCCCATTGGACAATTCCTTTCCCCTCATTGGATAGGCCTGTGCAGGTCACCTCTAAGGTTTCCTTTTTCTTATTACCCCGATGCTTATTTATCGTCGAGTGCTTACCTTGTATTTTGTTGCCCTTTTGAGTAGCCAGCGCTGAGCGCTTTTTCCCATATGGTTTATTTGATTGATTACGTTTCTTTTGCGTTTTATACCCAAAGTTATTACGTTTATTCATAGGCACTTCCTATCTAATTTTCTTTGCTTTCTCATTATATACTTCCCAAAGACACTAGTAAAACCCACTATGAAAAAGACTGCCACCAAATATTGGGTGGGACCGTCCTCTATTAGATATTCCTCCATACATGAATGCAATTCCTCCAAGGCACAATAATATGATTGCTACATAAAAGTACAACTAGAGAAATTCTTGTCCAATTAACGGGTAGCTTTAACACAATAGGAAGATCGTTAATACGACGGTCTTTATTTAGCAAACGGGTCGCTGCTAACACGGTGTATTTGGCATTTAATTCGTGTGTGGATGGCAGGTTAACGCTTCTGAAAACTGGCTGTAATGTTAAAATCTTAAAGTCATCGCCTCATCTAAATTAACAAGTGTCTGCTTTCCTCCATAAAATATCCAAGAGGATTGCTTCTCATGGCAAAATGAGAGCAATATTTTAGTTTCCCCTCATTATCCCCACACGATATACACGGAACTAATCGCCTCTTCATACCATAGAAAGAATGCACAGATGCAGGCATATCCCCCAAGATCAATTGGCACTAGATTACGTATTGAGTATATCTTCATCTATGATATTCCGCTTTTCCATACAGTGGATATTCTTTATTTAGCCATAAGCCATTATTTCGAATGGAGGGTTATTAGATGCCAAACGACAATTTTAATCTGATGAGTTCTAATACAAATAAAGGTAGTAATGCCTCTTCAAATAATGAATTAACTACTGCAAAACTAGCTATACTCGGGGGATTACTATCTACATTAGGGGATGCCATTTCGACATACGCAGCGGTCCTTGCTCTAGAGGAACTGCAGAAAACAAAAAGTGAAAGTAACAAAAACGACGATAAAATAAGTGAATTAGAAAAACAGGTCAAATACTTAACAGAAGAAATCAACCAGCAAAAAAGATGAGGTATGATCGTTTCTAAAAAAAGCACTGCTTCGTACTTTAAGGCTGAAGCAGTGGCATTATCCACCCTCTTTATGGATGTGATCCATTGGATAGATTCCGTATCGGCTTTTATGTCGGATTATTTAACATCCATTTGTCATTTCAGAGTCGGAAAAGTATTTATCCCCCATGATTCCACCAACATTATTCCGTACTTTTAGTAACCTCTCTTCATATGTCTTCATTCACTTCCTCCCAAATATACTCGATAAAGGAAAGGTATATAAGCTTTCCGAAAAGGCAAGAACTTTTAAAAACAATTCAATGGAGGAGTATAAACTACATGACAATACTAGAACTGCTGCTTCGAATTCTGCTTGCTTTCGTCACCTTGCTGATTTTGACCAGACTGATGGGAAGAAAAGAAATCTCGCAAATGACCTTCTTCAATTTCGTTTCCGGTATAGCCATTGGCACCATCGGGGCCTCACTTGCAATTGACTCCAGCCTAAGTGTACGAAACGGATTGATTGCCCTTGCCGGTTGGAGTGCCATTACAATCATCCTCGGCTTCATAGATATTAATTCGAAAAAGGCGCGCGTAGCCATTGAAGGACAACCTCGGATAGTCATTAAACAAGGACAGATCATGGAGGACGAGCTGCAGAACGTCCGCCTGGATGTGGATGCTTTGACAGCTTTATTAAGACAGAAGAATATCTTTTCCCTTGCTGAAGTGGAGACCGCCATTTTTGAAACCAGCGGCAAACTGTCTGTCGAGAAAAAACAACCATACCAATCTGCCACTAAATCCGATATGGCGATTCCAGCAGCGCCTTCTCTATATCCTTCTTCCACAGAGGTCATCTCTGACGGCAGAGTCATCCGTTCCAATTTGGAAAAGTTGAATCTCAATCAGGATTGGCTGGAGGAGCAATTGAAAGTATCTGGTGTCCAATCCATTTCAGACGTCTTCTATGCCGAGGTGCAAAAAGATGGCACCCTGCATATTGATAACAAATCAGATTCTGTGCATTAACTTTAGAACTCGTACTGGGAATCTGGGATTGTTGGTTCCAACAGCCGACACACCTTGGATTACCATCAGATGGAGACCAATATATGGTTAATGTAAAAAGAAGGCTCCTATTGATGCTGGGAACCTCCTTTACATTTCTTCTTTAATACCTTTTTTAAGTTCTTAATTACACCAGCATCCTTATTCATTGGATAGATGGCAAAAAACTGAAATAAAATCCCGAATAGGTACGCCAGGGTAAATTGTACTGCATAATGCGCAAATAAAGTGGTGCCTAGAATGGTTAAGCCTGCTAGCGAAACAATCGGTACACCGAATGCATCACCTAGTGTGCATCCTGAAGAACAATGACTTGTTGAAAAATAGACCCTTTTAAGAAAACCACGGGTGTCCTCCGCTTCCGAATCTTTCGCCTTCAAACGGCCCCACTTGAAATAGGTCCAAGCCGCAACAAAACCCCTTCCGATAAAGAAGGGGTTAAATATTACACTGTCGGGTAACTGGCAGGTAGCTGGAAATTGAAAAAAGCAAAGTGGAAGTCACGGAGCCAAGCTTAATGATTAACTTCTCCCAATCTCTTTCTCTCGGAGAACCGATCGGGACTGTTTATGTAGTCGTGAATGACACGTAAGCTTTACAGGTTAAACATGTTTTTAAATGTTTGAAAAGTTTCTATCTGCTCTTGTGGCGAACTCTCCGGAGCTGTATCTTTGAGGAATTTATTTGTTAATGCAATATACCGATCGAGGACCATCATTTGCTGTAGCGCCATATGAATATGAATATTACGGACATTTTCAGCTTTCATCCTTAATCCTGAATTGAAATTTTTATTAGCCATCGTTTGAGCAGAAGTCTTAAGCTCTATTAGAATATTCTCCCGGCTCATACCTAAAGAGATATGTTGACAGTTTAACTGGACAGGTTCCCATTTGTGTAAGTCACTGATTCCGACGGTTTTATTATGAGCCGGATTCATAAGAGCAACCATGACTTTTACATGATTTTGCATAATCATGTATTGCTCTGTCGCTATCTGCTTGATCTCTGGGTCTTGAATGCTACAGATATACGAGGATAATTTATCCATTTCAGCTTTATGAACAGGCAAGTGTTCAGCCATTAAACTTAAGTCTATCATTTTTAGAATCATAACCGTCATCCCTCCCATCTTTCATTATATTCCTTGGAATTAGAATAATGATGGAAAAAATAAGCGGATGAACGGAAAAATAATAACAGATGGTACGATACCTTCAGTTTTTAATGTCAAAGCTTGATCATCCTTTTCCACACAATAAAAAGAAGCAAACGAATGGATATGCTGATTCGTTTGCTAAAACACTTGTTATTTTTAATTTTCTACTTCTGAACGGAGCCACTTACGTTTTGCACTCCTCCATTTTATCGATCATACGCAGCCAATCCGAACATTTATGAAAAACGATGACTCTCACATGAAAACCTCACTCGTTTGCCACCAATGGATCGACAAAGGCAAATCCCTTTGTTTTCCTGAACTTCATGTTGTGTTCGAAGTTGACCAGTGAATCAGAACAGTCGATGCGGTCCAAATTCAGCTCGTTCAATGTCTCCCGGTCAATCCGCGCCGACAGTACGGTGCCTTCTACATCTTTGCCAATACTGGAGTCGAATATTTCGCCGATGGCATGGATATAGACATGTTCCACCGGCAGCAAGGCAAAGAGCTCCCTTGCAATTCTCAATACGCAGCTGGCGACATAATCTTGATAAAGGGCATAGAAATTTGTTTTCGTCATTTTCTTCCGGGAAACTTTCCCCGTTTTGGTCAGGGAAAGCTCTTTTTCTGGAATGACCTTCTCGGAATGGACGTACAGACGGAATTCCACCGTATTTGCATGTGGGAATTCATAGTCGAAGTCACTTCCCAAATCTTTCATATCCTCAAATGGCGCCAGATCGTCCAATACGGTTTGATAAGCGTTGACGTCCCCTGCGATCACCTGTTCACCCAGCTGTTTCAGTTTTTCCCAGTTTTCACGTAATTGATGATCTTCTTCTGCCGCCTGTTTTATTTCTTCTCTCAACACGTTCTTGCGGGCTTCTGTCCGTCTGAACAGCTTTTCCAGAAATGTAGGTTGATAGTTCTCTAGATTTCCGATTGCTTCCTGTTCATTGGGTCCCACTTCCCCGTCGGCAAATGGTGGGGTTGCGATGATATGATGCCAATCGAAATCCTCTGTCGCCTCTTTATGCATCGAGGTCAAATATTCCAAATGGTCCTCAAACGCCTGCACTTCATTTTGTGCCAACTCCAGCTGCTGTTCTTTTTCCAGCTGCTTCTGCCGTTGTTGCTCTGTATATGCGGAACTCCTTGTCGATGTTTTCGAAGCTCCTAATTTTTGATTATAATATATACCTGTCCCCGGTACGGACACTCTCGCTCTGGATCCACTGGGCCCTGCACTTACTCTTGCGCCCTTGGTCCCAGCACTGAGCCCCACACCTTTTTTGCTGAAATTCATCCTTACTCCGCCGCCAAGATTCACACTTTTACGGAAGCCAAATCCCACGTTATTACTCTCCTCTTTCCTTTGAATAAGCTAATCATTTGGGTAACATTTCAAGTCGATTATACCATATCCGGAATTGGCTTTGTTCCCCGTTTTATAGGGATGCCCAGTACTTTTTCAAGCGATTCATCTGTACAAAAAACCTCCATATCATTTGCGATACGGAGGTTTTTCAGATGATATGCTGTTTCCCATCGCCAAAGGCTCACACCCTCAGCGATCCACGGAATCCCCTGGCACTATAGTAGGATTCCGCTCCATTATGGTACAAAAAGACCGTGTCATAGCGGCGATCACAAAAGAGGGCACCACCAAGTTTCCGGATATTAGCAGGTGTCTGCACCCAGCTCGATGTCTTCTTGTCAAACTCGCCAAGCTGCTGCAGCTTGCGGTATTGTTCCTCGGTCAACAGCTCGACGCCCATGGATGTCGCCATGTCTTCTGCATTGTTTTCCGGTTTGTTCTTCTTCCTCGACTCCTGTGCCTGCCGGTCATAGCAAACCTTGCGGCGACCTTTAGGGCTTTCCGCACAACAATCATAAAAAATATAGGCACCGGCCTGTTCGTCATACCCGACAACATCCGGTTCCCCGCCAGTTTCTTCCATATTATAAAGTGATGCCATTTTTTCCGGAGCCGCTTCAAGCTTGGCCTGTACTTTCTCCCATTCCAGCCCCTCATGCCTGTCCATGTTTTTCTCAAACCGGGCCTTCAGCGTCTGGATCAGTTCTTCCCGTTGTTCGGTTGTCAGTTCCTTCGTCATCTCTGTCATATCATTTCCTCCCGTTTTCGTTCTATTGAATAGCTGGTTAGATCATAAAGCGGTTTAATGATGTTGGATAAGTTCGGTCGCTTTTGCCGGTTCAGGTTTGATTGCTGTATACATCATACCCAGTAGCACAACGATAATACCTGCCACCGTCATGACCATGATCAAGGTGGTGAAGTGCTCGGGATTGAACTGTGGGCCGAATATCAGGCCAAGGGATACGGCAGCAAGAATCGAGCCGAAATGCCGGCATGTTTGATACAATCCTGTCGACACTCCCACAATCTCGGCCGGGCTTGCTTCAAGCATGGCCGCTTGCAAGGTGACATTGCCAAAACTGCATCCCGCTGCAATCAGCGAGATGATCAGCACGGTGACGAGAAGCGGTGCATGACCAAAGAATATCCACAGTAATAGGGCACCGAGGACGATCAATGAGTTCCCCGTCAAAATCGGGATATTGACACCTGATTTATCAATCCAGCGGCCAATCAGCGGTGCCGTGACGATTCCCATTCCGGTCACCAACAGCATCAGCAAGCCACTGTCCCCTACACTTAAATTCGGGCCGTTTTGAAAATAGCTCGGCAATCCCAAGAATAAGCTGTAATAGATGAAATTCAGGACAATATATTGCAAATACACCAAGGTCAACTTGCGATTCGAACGGAATAATCGAATATCGATGAAAGGAATCCTGGTTCTCAACTCATGCCAGATAAATAATAAGAAGGAGATCACACCGATCATCCCTGCCGCAATATTCACCGTTCGTTCAAGGGATAATAGAAACACAAGAAGACCGACCACCCCGACCGAAAACAAAACGACTCCAACCAGATCCATTTTTCGGATTAATTCCTGCATCGTCAATTTCTTGCGCACTTCATCTTTTGGCAAGACGAACCATCCTAAGAAAAAGCATACCAGAAGAACCGGTATATTGATGAGAAAGATGGCCGGCCAATCTCCCCAGGCGATGAGGAACCCGCCGATTGTAGGCCCGAGTGCTGCCATCGCAGCCATCGTCAACGAAATGAACCCAAGCGCAGATCCTTGCCTTTCCTGAATATGGTCACGGAGCATCCCGATGCCCGCAGGATAAATGGCTCCGCTGCCGATTGCTTGAAATAATCGCATGATGATCAGCACCGCAAACACTGGCGCTAAAGGCGCACCCATCGCCGAGACAGCGACCAATAGGAGTCCTCCCAGAAACATTTTCCTTCTGCCGATCAAATCACCAAGCCTTCCAGCTATGGGCTGCGTTACCGCGCTCGCCAGGTAAAAGGAAGAAATGACCCAAGACACCGTCAGAAAAGACAGGCCAAAATCCTTCTGTATCGCAGGAATCGCCAAGGCGATCATGGAGGAATTAAGCGGATTCAACATCGCTCCTGTTGCCACGGACGATAAAAACAGCCCCCTGCTTTTACGCCAATTTTTCATCTAGACACCTTCTTCTCCCTCAGAGACTACTATTCTATTCATTCTATCAATTTATATTTATTTGTTCAAAATTTTCATATTATTTTTGTGCCGAATGAGATGTTTGCCGTGTGGCTGCTGTAGGAGTGATTGGCGAACATTAGAAGGCCCCCATCGTCATCGATGAGGGCTCAACCTTTATGATCCAGTATTCCTGCTGTTGTTTGATTCTATAGTATGCGTGAGTTTATCGTTTTTCCGTTATAAACTCCATCACCCGCCATCAGCATTCAGTGTACGGAGTTCTTCCAGGCCCAGTCGATCGATCACCTGATAGCCCATCCCCTCCCCATATGGCTGAATGACGACCGTTCCCATATCAGGAATCCTCCCCAATCCCATTCCGGCCGGGAAGCTATGGGCGATGATCACTCGGTTTCCGGTTGGCGGCACTTCCAGCCTGGATTGGAGGCCAGCCAAAATCCGGTCCTGTTCATCCAGGGGCAGTTGGTAGCTTAACCGATAGATGTCCACCCAGAACGGATCCACTTGCACGTTCGATGTCCCGAAAGCCAATCCAGCCGTCTCCACCGTTCTGCAGAAAGGGCTCGCGAGAATGGGATATTCAATAGGGACCCGCAGCCGCCGTAAAGCGTCTCCATAAGCGACTGCCTGCCTTTTCCCTTCCTCAGATAAGTTCCTTTGCGTTCTACAGTCGTAAAAGTCAAGACCGGGCTGGTCTTCCCCGATGATCGCTCTGCATGCCTGGCGTATAAAATCAGCCCGCCATTACGCAGGAGATCCAACGTCGACCTTATGTGAACAGGTGCTGTGCCACTGACATATCGAGGATGCATGACATTCCCCCTCTGCTGTTCCCCTCCGCCACTATATGCCGTTTCTAAAAAATAATGCCCCTATCCTACGATAAGGGCAAACATTTTCATACCGTTAAAAGCCTAAGAAGGTCAGGATATATCCACCGACCACACCCAAAATCACAATCAGCCATGCTGGGACTTTCCAGACATTCAATAGGGCAAACAGGATCAGACCCAAGGCAAAATCCGAACCACTGAGAATGGAGCTCTTGATGACCGGGTCATAGAAAGCGGCCAACAGGATGCCAACGACACTGGCGTTCACTCCCATCAGAATACCTTGGAAGGAAGCGCGCTTGCGCAATTCACTTAGGAAAGGCAATGCGCCGATGATCAGCAGGAAGGATGGCAAGAAAATCGCAATCGTAGCAACTACGGCACCGCCTATCCCATCGATCATCGTTCCGAGGTAACTGGAAAAGGTGAATAATGGACCTGGTACAGCCTGCGCCATCCCGTACCCGGCCAGGAATTCATCCGCAGACAGTAGTCCCTGTGGAACCAGCTCCCTTTCGATCATCGGCAACACAACATGGCCGCCACCGAAGACCAAAGAACCTACCCGGAAGAAGGTATCGAACAGATGGAGCAGCGAATTGTTGACAGCACTAGCAATCATCGGCAGCGAGATCAGGGAGGCCCCGAGGATGGACAGCGAAATGATTCCCGTCCTTTTCGAGATGTTGACAGCGAATGGTTCGATATTCGATTCCGCTCGATCCTGGAACAATTTCAACCCGATCATACCGGCAGCGAGGATGACCAGAATCTGGATCCATGCGGATGGATACAATAACATGATCAATGCGGCTGCAATCGCAATCGCCAGCCTGCTCTTATCCGGCGTCAGCTTCCTGCCCAAGCCGATGAGGGCATGCAAGACAACAGCTGCCGCCACCACTTTCAAGCTATGGATGAACTCCGCGTCACCCAATGTGAAGTTTTGGTACAGCAATGCGAAAATAACGAGGACAATCACGGAAGGAAGCGTGAATCCTAAAAAGGATATGATTCCGCCAAGAATCCCGCCACGCAGGATACCAATGGAAATTCCCACCTGACTGCTGGCCGGCCCCGGAAGGAATTGGCATAACGCAATCAGATCGGCATAGGTCTTATCGGTCAGCCACTTGCGGCGGTCGATATATTCATCCTTGAAGTAGCCAAGGTGTGCGACAGGACCGCCAAATGAGGTCAGTCCAAGCTTCGTGGAAGTTAACAAGATCTCCAACAGGATCTGCAATTTATTTTTCTTCTGGTTTTGACTCAATTCATTCACCCCTTATCAATAAATTTCCTTGAAAAGTTCATAAGCCTTGGCCCGGGCTTCCTGCAGAACAGTATCTCCTTTTTCTGTAATCCGGTAATACTTCCTGATTTTCCCTTCGACATTGACATCCTCCCGCTGCAGCAGTCCATCTTCCTCCATTTGGTGAAGGATGGGATACAGGGTCCCGGCGCTCATATCATAGCCATGCTCATGCAGCTCCTCCAACATCCATGATCCATATATGGCTTCTTCTTTGGCGTGATGCAGAATATGGATATGTATAAAACCTAGAAACAGTTTCCTTAATACTTTATTATTCAAGTCCAAGCCTCCCTTATGAAAAACATCATTATCGAAAACCGATAACAACTTTCGATACCAGAATTATAGAATGGCCGTTTCTTCTGTTCAACAGGAATCGCAAATCTTTACATAGACTTAACAAACGAAAGGGGGAGGTTCTTTTTATACATTTTCATAGGTTGCAGTGATGGGGATCGAGGTGTGGTGAGGCAGGATACTGGGTGGCCGGGAAACCAATGAAAAAGCAGTCCAACCGATCGATGGTTGCACTGCTGGACTTCTTCTATAATTCTTTTATATACCAAGCGTCCATGACGTTATGGTCCGAGCCATCCAGTGGCCTTTCAAGCGGTCGGAAACCTAATTTGCTGTATAGGAGATTGGCCACTTGGAGCTTCTCCAATGTCTCCAAGTAGCAATAGGTATAGTGATTCTTGGCAAAGTCGAGTGCCACAGCCACCAGCTCCCTCGAGAGCCCCATTCCTTGAGCTTCCGGGGTAATGTACAGCTTCTGCAGCTCGCACACACCCGGGTGATCGCCGAACGGTGCAATACCCACTCCGCCTATCACCTCATCCTGTTCATCCATTGCCACCCAATATTTTGCACCGGGCTGTTGGTTGTAAAACTGTGCCAGATTGCTGAGCTGGGGATCAAAATACGCGGTCCCTGGTATATCCAAGCCGAATGATTCCAACGAGCGTTTAATGATTTGCTCGATTGCACGGTTGTCTTTTTCCTCTATTTCTCTAATCTGCATGATTCGTTCCCCCTGTATGTATGATTGAATTATAGGTTCTATTCAACCATAAAAATTAATACCTATCATGTTTTTGTCTATCCATGCGATTGCACTTCGTACCGCGGTTCTGATTGAACAAGAGACATTGCCCAAAAAGGGGGGCTATACATGCATGCTATAATAAAAGGTGTAAGAATACGAGTGATTAGGAGGGTTGTCATTGAAAACAACAGCTATCGCATTTTTGCTGTCCGTCACGGTCTTCCTCGGCGGTTGTTCCATGGTGGAAGGGATCAATAACACCTTGGATTACGCCGATGAGGCTACAGAATATACCAATGAAGTAAGCACGTTTGTAAATGAGGTTCCGTCATTGGCTGAACAGGCTGCAACCGATGAGCAGGCCGCAAAAGAATTAGAAACACGCCTGGAAGATATGAAGCAGAATATAATGGAATTCAACGAGCTGGAAGAACCGTCCATCGGAGCAGACCTCCATCAGGAAGTAGTGGATCGCAACGAGCAAGCACTCGAAGGAATCGATGTGTACTTGAACAACATGGAAAATGGTAAACTGGACCCCTCTGTCATCGAAAATACAGAAATATTCCAAGCGTTAAGGGAAATCACCGATACGATTGATCAGATCAAACAATTAGGCGAGTAAGCTGGTTGCTACGACACTCTTTTAGAAGGGTGTTTTTTTATCGGGGAAATACGATAGGTTCCGAGGAACATGCCCCAATGAAAGTGAAAACCGCCACTGTGAATAATAGAGACCATCTATTCAAAGAATCACCCCATATGAAAATATATTTAGCACATGGGCCAGCATTCAAAACAATTGCATCGACAGATAAATAACTAAAGTCACCGTAATGCTACTGAGGAGGGTGGAGTACAGGACGATTTGGGCATGCAATTCGGGTGCGACCTGGTATTCGAGTGCGAGGGTGGCGGTGTTCCTGGAAGTAGGGAATGAACTCGCAATGAGCAATGACTGTGCAATGACCCCATCAATCCCCAGCATGAAGATGAATAGCAGCGCAAACGCCGGCCCTCCGATCAGCCTCCCCAGCATACTCCAGCCAATAACCCGGTGAAATGATGTGAACCGGATCGCGGCAAGCTGCGCACCTAACAGGAGCAGTGCCAAGGGAGCAAAGCCGGCGGCAAGCTGTTCTAATGGAATGAGGACAAAAGTTGGCAGCGGGATTTGGAAAAACTGAAAGACCATACCCAAGAGCAATGCATGGATAATCGGCAGCCGGAGGAGTGACTTCACTATATCCATGGCCGACTTCGACGCAGATATCAAATTATATAACCCATACGTATAGGTAAGCAAATTTTGAAAGACAAGCATTATGATTTGCACAGAAACACCTAACGGATTCGCACTGAAAATCAACTGGCTGACCGGCAGCCCGTAATTCCCGGAGTTCATCAGGGAAATGCTGTTTTTCAAGGCCGTCCGCTCTTCCCCCTCAAACTTGAGTGCCTTTGATAAAAAAGTACTTAAAAGTATTAAACTTGAGGAAAACAACAGCAAATAGAATACTAACTGACCCAGCAATTGACCATTGAATTCCACCTGGTAAATATTCAAGAAAACAGCCGCTGGCATGAAACAGTACGTGAGGAAAGTTGCGATCGGCCTCAGCTGAAAGTGGAACTTTCTTTGCAGCAGTGCCCCTACGAGCAACAATAGCAAAAGCGGCACGATGACCTCCAAAAAGACAAGACTGATATAGCTCATAAATGACCCCCACTTCCCTAAAGTCGGACAAGATGCTGGCAGTCCATCCCTTTTCTTCTCGCAGACTATATACAGAAATTTATGACTTATCTTCATTGTATAAGAGAGAGGGTTATTAAACAAATTGATTATATTTATTAAAAGTGATAGGTAAAGGTTATATGAAAAAGGATGGTATTGCTGATATGGCCGCTCTCCTGCCGATTTCCGGTGCCTCCCGCTGATAAGCCAGCTCTCCCGCGGATTACATGCGTCTCCTGCTGATATGCCAGCTCTACCGCTGATTTCCGGCGCCTCCTGCTGATATGCCAGCTCTCCCGCCGATTTCCCGCGCCTCCTGCTGATATGCCAGCTCTCCTGCCGATTCCCCGCGCCTCCTGCTGATATCACAGTGCTCCCGCGGTTATCCGGTGCCTCCTGCTGATATCACAGTGCTCCCGCGGATATCCGGTGCCTCCCGCTGATACCGCAGCTCTCCCGCCGATTTCCGGCGCCTCCTGCTGATATCGCAGTTCTCTCGCTGATTTCCTGCGCCTCCTGCTGATACCGATTAAGTCCGTATAATTGTGTAAAAGTGTAAAAAAAAGAATGGATCACATCAATTCTTGGTTACA
>NZ_JBHRSA010000049.1:0-138789 GCF_042643145.1 Virgibacillus xinjiangensis | reverse complement strand
TGCCTTTAGCTAACGGTTACAATGACCTTCACCGCTCGGGACTCGAACCCTAAAGCGTGCGCACATGCCGGGCACACAAAAGGGGAATAGAATACATACTGCATTCTATTCCCACTTCTTACCTGGGACGATCAGATAACAGTCCCAGTGATTGGATATGTGACTTTGTCTGTTCATCTCCCCACTCATGCAGTAGTTCGAACGCCTCCGCCATATTGTCATCATAATCATCGTTGGCCTCGTCTTCGTGATAAGGCTTGATAGGAACATGCGACCGCCAGAAAGCTCGGAAGCTCGCTCCGTGCATGTTTTCAAATTTGGCCCGAAGCATACGTACTTCATCCTCGGTGGCATGGATGACATACCCATCATTATTGCTGTATGGAATTTGAGAGATTTCACCTGTGCCGATATTGACATAAAACTTCTTCTTTTCCACTACACGCACCTCCTGCCCTTAATTTGCCTGAAAAGGCACCGGAGCATGTATGCATGATAAAAGAAAGTTCACTGTCATAAGTGCCATGAAGGACATGATCCACTTTTCTCTTCAACATTTATTCCTTATGATCTTCCAGGGCGGAACGGACAATCTTATTGGACGCATTCCTTGGCAGTTCACTGATAAAGTGGATATATTTAGGTATCTTGTAGCCTGCGAGCAGATTCCTTGCATAGGTGACGATTTCCTCTTTTGAAACCTCATGGGCTTTGACAACGTAAGCTGCAGGAACCTGGCCCCATGTTGGGTCCTCGACTCCGGCTACCCCTACCTCTCTGATTTGTTCCATTCCTGAAAGGACACTTTCTATTTCTGATGGATAAATATTTTCTCCACCCGAGATGATCAAATCTTTTCTCCTGTCGGCCACATAGAGAAAGCCTTCCTCATCCAAACGTCCTAAATCGCCTGTAGATAGCCAACCATTTACAAATGCCTTTTCATTGGCCTCTTGGTTGTTATAATAACCTTTTGTCACCATCGGCCCCTTTACATAGATTTCTCCAATTCCCTCGTTATCCTTTTCTACAATCCGGAGTTGGGCGGGCATCAAAGGCTTCCCGGCAGACCCCACTTTTCTCAACGTATCTTTCGGGCTTAATGTGACAATTTGCGACGAAGTCTCGGTCAAGCCGTAAGACTGGAATACAGGAATATTCCGTTGCTGTGCCTCTCTTAGAAGTGGTTTAGGAGCAGGCCCCCCACCTAGAAGCATACACCGGAAAGTGTCTGGATATTTTCTATCCCCTAGTTGTTGGAGTAGTCGTTGAACCATTACTGTCACCACCGAGACGATGGTCACATCCTTCTCCATAATCGCCTGATGAACCTCTTTGACATCGAACTTTTCCAGCATGAAAACAGGCATCCCGTAAATCACACTTTTCATCAGAATAGAAAGTCCGCTGACATGAAACACCGGCATAGCCATCAGCCATTTATCCGTTTGGTCTATACCAAGGTTCAGAGCAGATGAGACAGCACTCCACCAATGATTTCCGTATGTATGGATGACTCCTTTTGGAAAACCGGTCGTCCCTGATGTATAGATAATGGTGAAAGGATCATCCAGATGGATCTCTTCAGCCAGGTCCACCTCCTTCTCCCCATACCCTTCGACTTCCTCCATGGCATACACCTTTACCGGGAACGACATGCCGCGATCTACTGCCTCACCACTTGCAAGAAGCAACGTCACATGCGCGTCTTTCAGTTGGTGAGTAAGTTCTGCTTCTGTCAGCCGGGTATTGAGCAAGACAGCAACTGCTCCCAGATAACTTAATGCATGCAATGTCACGACGAAGGCTTCACTGTTGCCGGATAACACACCGACACGGGAACCTTTCCGTATGTCCAAAGCCGCCAATTTGCGTGCAAATTGACGGCTCTTCTGTTCCAACTCCGAGAACGTAATGGAATTGCTGTCTTTGTATTCTATAGCAGTCTGGCCCGGAGCCAAATCAGCTTGTTTACTCAGCCAATGAGGTATCACTTCCGTCATCAATCCTACTCCTTTCTGCGTCACTTGATGGGCTTCCTTATTAAAGGAAAGACCTTTGTCTGTATAGAGACAAAGGTCTGGAATATAGCATCTCTGTTTTTCCTGTGAAATCACGGAAAGCGAGGGAATTGCTTGAAGTCCGGCTTTCTTTTTTCTTTGAAAGCATCGCGTCCTTCTTTTGCTTCATCCGTCGTATAATAAAGCAGGGTTGCATCTCCGCCCATTTGCTGCAATCCGGCTAGACCATCGGTGTCAGCATTGAATGAAGCTTTAAGGAATCTCAACGCGGTTGGAGATTTTTCAAGCATTTCCTCACACCACTGGATGGTTTCCTCTTCCAGTCGATCGACTGGTACCACCGTGTTGACCAATCCCATTTCATATGCTTCTTCTGCATTATATTGACGGCATAGATACCAGATTTCACGGGCCCGTTTATGGCCGACCATCCGTGCCAGCAATCCAGCTCCATAACCAGCATCAAAACTTCCCACTTTAGGTCCAGTCTGACCAAAGATGGCATTATCCGCTGCAATAGTCAGATCACATACAACATGAAGGACATGTCCGCCTCCAATAGCATATCCGGAAACCATGGCAACTACAGGTTTAGGAATAGTACGGATCAAGCGCTGCAAATCAAGTACATTCAATCTTGGAACCTGATCATCCCCTACATAACCGCCATGTCCGCGTACGGATTGGTCTCCGCCAGAACAGAATGCTTTCTCTCCCTCTCCGGCTAACACAATCACACCGATGGACGAGTCATCCCTTGCATCGGCGAAAGCATCAATCATTTCGTTCACTGTAAGTGGTGTAAAAGCATTTCTTTTCTCTGGTCGGTTAATCGTCACTTTGGCAATGCCATTATACTTTTCATAGATGATTTCTTCATAATTCCTGACTTTTTCCCATTGTACTGTCATGGTATATCCTCCTTCACTCCTCCCCGTTCAATCTTTATGTAACGACAAGGATGATGAATAATTTTTTATAAATCCTGATACCAGTTTACCAAATTTCCCGGGTTTTTCCACGTGAATTGCATGTCCTGCCCCTGCAACAATCTTCAACGTATGGAGGGGCAGTTTCTCTGCCATCTCCTGGTTGATTTTTACAAATTTTTCATCCTGTTCACCGGCAAGCAAAAGTACCGGTAAGCTGAGTCCACAAAGCATGTGCCACCAGGAAGGCTGCCTTCCGGTCCCCATACCGCGCAGGGACTGTGCCAGCCCTTCCTCTGTCTGTGACATCCTCTCTTCCCTGACAGCTGCCCTTACATGGGAAGGTAATTGTTTCTGGCTTTCAAATAAGGGTAGCTGCTCCCAAAAATCAACGAAGGCAGACAACCCGCCCCTTTCAATCCTCCGGGCCAGCTTTGCGTCCATTTCTCTTCTATCCTCTCTCATCTGTCCCTCCAACCCAGGCGAGGCACTTTCCAATATAAGAGATTTCAAAAGCTCAGGATATAGCATGGCAAAGGATAAAGCAGTCCTCCCCCCCATCGAGTAGCCGGCTAGATGGAATTGATCCAAACCCATGGATAGAAACAATGCCCGCAAGTCCCGGCAACAATCTTCCATCGTTCGAATGGAGGAAATCGTTGTGCTGCCATGGCCAGGCAGATCGACGACTATGACCTGTACACCTTCTGAATGATGACAGATGAATTCAGACCAGGTTTGCGAACTGCCGGTAAACCCGTGAAGCATAACGAGAGGTACTCCTTCTCCATGTACTTCATACCAATAGGAAGCATCATCAATAGTAAAGTACAATCAATCATCACTCCCAGCGAGCAGTTCTTCTTCTATAGCTCTCCACTTTTTCCGATGCCACTCCGCATTCATTGTTCGATCGGAATTCACTTCGATGATAGATAATCCTTCATGCTGATAACTCTTTGTGAATGCTTCCATTAATTCCTCCAAATTGGCAGGGTTGCGATATGTCCCTCCATACATGGAAGCTGTGTATTGAAAGTCGATGTCGGGCGGCGTACCGAATAGAGCTTCAAAATGTTTTTCCTTATCCAAATGAGGGAGAAAGGAGAATATCCCCCCTCCATTATTGTTGATCAGGAGAATCGTAATGTTCAGTGTATAATGTTTGGCTGCCAAAAGCCCGTTCATATCATGAAAGAAGGAAAGATCACCCAGCAGCAATGTTACCGTCTCTCCCGCAGCTGCAGCTCCCATGCCACTTGAAACCATTCCGTCGATTCCGTTGGCTCCACGATTTGCATGAACACGGATGTTCTTATCAGTGGTCAAAAAGAACGTGTCCACATCCCTTACGGACATACTGTTGCCAGTATACAACCTGCTTCCATCAGGCATTGCTTCCAGCATTCCCAACACGGCCTCTCCTTCTGTCAATTCCGCTTCTTCACCAGCTGTCAACCGCTTTTTAGAGACCTCATTCGCTCTCAGCCATTGTTTCATCCATCCCCCGTCCGAAGAGAGCTCTTTTTCTACGAGCACATCACACAATTGTGCGGGGTCTGCATAAATGAAATGGGCATTGATCCCTGCTGGCTCCCGATACCCTGAATGGTGCTCAATAATGAAATGGTCTGTCTGCCCATTCTCTTTCACAAAAAATAAATATGGCTTGGAAACAGGCATAGCACCAAAACGCAGAATGAAATCGGGTTTAAAAGAAGCTCTCATTTCCTTATTTCTCAAGAAGGCGTCATAAGCCTCAATCACATGCGATTTCGAATGCTTTCCAGCACGCAACTGGGATAAAGGATCCGCAAGTATAGGGATATTCCACGCTGCCGCCAAATCCGCAATCGAGGTTGCGAGTGATTCATCCGTTTGCGGCCCACAGACAATTATTCCCCTTTCCTTATTCTGTAGCCGATTCATAATCTGCTCTACCTGGGAGGGGTCGAGAAACCTGCCCCCCTCTTCCGCTGTAATGGCACTCTGCCTTGCCGCAGAAGGATGATTCCAAATGTCTTTCAGGCTAAAGTCAGGCATCAGAGGTTCTCTGAAAGGAAAATTCAAATGGACTGGTCCAGGATTTCCTTCTTTCGCCATATAGACGGAGCGTGCTGCTTTGCTCCTTACATAGTGCAACATCGACACCGTTGCTTCGGGAAGGGCCATGTCGTGAAACCACTTGACGTGCTCTCCGTATAAGTCTCTCTGTTCGATTGCTTGCGGTGCCCCAACTTCTCTTAATTCATGTGGCCGGTCTGCGGTCAATACTATTAAGGGAACCCTGCTGTAGTGCGCTTCTACAATTGCCGGGTAATAGTTTGCCGCCGCAGTTCCGGAGGTACATAGAAGCGCGACCGGACTGTTTGTTTCCTTTGCCAATCCCAACGCAAAAAAAGCTGCAGACCGTTCGTCTAGGATCACCCACTCTTTTACCGCTTCGTGTTCGGTCAGCATCAAAGCTAATGGGGTGGACCTGGAACCCGGAGATATCACCGCATTTTCCACCCCTTGTCGCGCCAGTTCATCTGTGAAATTGGCTGTATATCGTGTTAGGTTCTCTGTATGATCCATATTCATTCTCCTAAAACTGATAGCATTGGTAAGAACTTGATCTTTGTTTCTTGATACTCCTCTTCTGGATTTGAATCAGCCACCACCCCACAGCCGGCAAACAAAGAGGCTTCTTTCCCCCGGATAAGGGAAGACCGAATCGCTACAGCGAACTCACCATTCCTATTACTGTCAAGCCAACCGACAGGAGCGCCATACCATCCTCTGTCCAGTTGCTCATTCTGTCTGATGAATTCCAACGATTCCTGTCTAGGTGTACCTCCAAGCGCAGGTGTGGGATGAAGTTGTTCAACAATGTCAAAGATACTGTATTCATCTTTCAATGTCGCCGCTACGGGCGTATACAGATGCTGTAAATTTTTAAGCGGATATAGGACGGGTGCCTCAGGTATCGATATATCTGTACATCGATGTTCCAAGGCGTTTCTGATCATTTGCACGACAAATTCATGTTCTTGCCGGTTTTTTCGGTCATGGTATAATTCTCTGCCGATCCGCTCATCCTCTTCCTTTGTTTCTCCCCTTGGAGCAGTACCTGCCAAACATGCCGACAAAAGCTTGTCTTCCTCCAGTCTGACAAGCCTTTCAGGGGTGGCCCCGAGGAAACAGTCATCCCCTTTTTCGAAACAGAACAGGTAACTGTTGGGCTGTGTTTTCATCAACTTCCTTATGATATTACTGATATCAGCTCCTCGGTCGAACGTAAGACGGAGTTCACGGGCCAGCACTATTTTTTCTGCTTCCCCCTGTTGGATTTTCTCCGTAGCCCGGCGGATTGTTTCTTTCCAATGTTGAGGTGCAATTTCTTCTTTGGATGACACCCGAAAGTTCTGTAACTTTGTGCCGCCACCTGTTAGCAGGGTCTTTGCAGTATCCTGAACCTGCCTGGCGAGCTGGACGGGATGATCATTTTTACATACTTGGATATTTATTGTAAGGTAACAGCTCCCCTGCTGCTTGGTCATTATATACTCGGGAATGGTGAAGAGGCTAGGACGAAAACTTTCCCATAAACCAGATCGTTCCTTTTCCGGGTCGAATGTCATGCCCCCGAGGGCCACTGCCCCCGTACCGGGGACTTTGTATGGATTACGGATCACAGCGGTTTTCAGCACGTACTCCCACTGTTCTTCCGTTGATTCTATGCGGTCTTGCTCTGCTGCAATCTCCCATGCATTACCTGCTCCAACTAGAATAAATTCATCCTCCGTACTTGTCCAGAAAACACGGTCTTTCCCTGCAACTTTTGCTGCTTCAAAAAACTCCATCGGGTCTGTATCGTTAATTTCTTCTGTAATACTGACGAGGCGTGAATTATATTTATTGGGATCCAAGCTTTGAATTGCACGTTGAAGTAGTTCTTCCGTTGTTTTATCTTTTATACCAATCATTAGCTTAAACCTCCGTTACTGCATAAATAACAGAATATCATATCTATTTTATTCCCTTTTCTTGTGTTTCTCAAGAAAAGGGGATGATATTTAACTATTTAAATAACTGTCCTTTGAATGCCGATCAGTCCATTCAATACTTGTCTCCTCGCCCCGCGAGATAGAATTGGAAAAGCATTTCTGCGTGCATTGACACCCGGTGCCAATTTCCTTACTATTAGAATGATATTGATCCATTCCAGGAGGAATCTTATATGCATTCTACAGATAAAATAGATGTAAAAAAAGCTTTGAATGAAAAAGGTGGTTTTCAAGTATGGTGGCGGCTGCTGCGCCCTCACACCTTGACGGCCTCTTTCGTGCCGGTGTTTATCGGTTCCATGCTTGCTTTCAGTGAAGACTCTATTAATATCGGACTATTTCTCGCCATGCTCATTGCCAGCATGCTCATTCAGTCAGCCACAAATATGTTCAATGAATATTATGACTATGTCCGCGGCCTTGATACGGAGGATTCCGTGGGAATAGGCGGTACTATTGTCAGGGATGGCATTGCACCGAAAACCATCCTCCGTCTGGCTCTGGCCTTTTTTGGGGTATCCATATTGCTGGGGATATATATTTGTGTGGAGTCCAGCTGGTGGATCGCTGCCATCGGTTTAATATCCATGCTTTTCGGCTACTTATATACTGGAGGACCTGTACCGATTGCTTATACACCTTTCGGGGAAGCCTTCTCCGGTTTCTTCATGGGTACGGTGATAATCGGAATCAGTTACTTCATCCAAACCGGCGAGCTGACTGTGGATGCTGTATTGGTCTCCGTGCCTGTTGCTCTGTTCATCGGCGGGATCATGATGTCCAATAACATACGGGATCTTGAAGGTGATAAAGAGAACGGCCGAAAGACAATTGCTATTCTTCTAGGCAGGGAAAAAGCCATCAATTTTCTTGCGGGAATGTTCGCAGCTGCCTATATCATCACTGCGACCCTTATAGCGGCAGGCATTCTGCCCCTATGGTCGTTCATTACATTTCTAAGTATACCGAAAGCCGCAGACGTGATTCGGAAGTTCCGTACGGGAGAAACCCCATTGGAAATGATGCCGGCAATGGCGGCAACAGGGAAGTCGAATACCATCTATGGAATACTATTGGGATTGTCTCTATTGATAAGCAGATTTATATAAGGAGATGCATGATGGACGGTTTTAAAAATACGTTGATGGAACAACTCGGCATGGAAATGATCTCCATAACAGAAAACGAAGTCCAACTAAGTATGCCGGTAGATCACCGGGTACATCAGCCGGCAGGCTTTCTGCACGGCGGTGCTTCTGCAGCATTGGCAGAAACTGCCGCCAGTATGGGATCCGCATATCTTGTCGATTTACAAAAGGTGAATGTCTTCGGAACAGAGCTCAACTCCAGCCATATAAAGAGTAAACAGGATGGAACCGTTACAGCAAAGGCTGTGCCTTTGCATAAAGGCAAGACTTCCATGGTATGGGAAGTGAAAATAGTAGACGAACAGGACCAGCTCATAAGCATCTCCCGATGTACGGTGAGGATCATGCCTAAAACCGAGAAATAGGAAAGGAGATCAAGAATGAGTAATCACCTCAACAAGGATCAAATAGAATATTTCAAGAAGCGTCTATTGGATATGAAAGAAGATAATGAAGAAAAAATAACCGAAAATCGGGAAAACAGCCCGAATGACAACATTCAGGAACTGGCTGACTACGACAACCATCCCGGAGACATGGGGACGGAACAATTCGAACAGCAGAGAGATGCTGGGCTTAATATGGTTCGGGAAGAACGGTTGCAAGATATTGAGGATGCTTTGAAGAAGATTGAAGACGGGACGTACGGATTAAGTGAAAAATCCGGGAAAGAAATCCCCGTCGAGCGGCTGGAAGTATTGCCTACAGCCCGTAACCTGGTAGAAGAAGAATAAGGTAAAAAAAAGCTAACCCAGACGGGTTAGCTTTTCTATGTGAATTTTATTTGCTTTTGTTCAATCCAAGTTTTCATCTTTATAAATAAAGGAACAAACAACATTCCTACCACAATCCCTTTGATTACATTGAAAGGAAGTACCCCGGCTATTACAGACCACCACATGACCTGTTCGGACATCTCCCATCCCATAAACCAAGAATACGCAGGCAGGATGAAAAAGTAATTCAGTACACTCATGCCGATTGCCATAATTGCTGTACCAGCTGCAAGGCCGGATACGATGCTGCCTACACCCTTGAACTTGTGATAGATGATGGAAACAGGGACGATAAACATAAGTCCTGCCAAGAAATTGGCTGAAACTCCAATCGGATCTCCTGCCCCTGAAACCAGAAGATATAAGATATTCTTCACTGCAACTACAATAACTCCGGCCATCGGCGAGAAAATTAACGAGGCCATCAACGCGGGCACATCACTGAAATCAATCTTCAGATATGCTGGTAGAAATGGCAGTGGGAAATTAATGAAAAATAACAGAAGGGAGATTGTCCCCAATAAAGCTAAAATAATTGTTCTCATCAACTTTGTTGATTGCATGTTTGAGCGCATGACACGATTCTCCTCCTTCATCTTTTTATCGATTCCGCTCTCTCGATGAAGGATCGGCCTTCTCCCACCTAATGTGTAACTAAAAAAACCTGAAGCATACATACAGCTCCAGGGTCATTTAATCAATAGGGAAATAAGGGTGCCGAAAAAGCACCGGTATTCCGGCTCGATATCTTCTCCCATCCAGACTGTAACTGTCGGTCCTGGATTCCCACCAGGTCAGCCACTGAACCACGTTCAGCAGGTCACGGACTAAAGGCTCTAACACCTATCACCGTCGGTCGGGAATTTCACCCTGCCCCGAAGATTGGAATCGATATATAATTGTATGTCCATTATACATAATATACTGTATTTTGAAAAGGGTTTTTTAATGTCTCCAGGCAAACTGAAAGCCGGCAACCATCATGTGGGATGATTACCGGCTTTTCATGCCTCTTTAGTCTTCCAGCGGGTTCAAGCTTTCCGCCCCTGTCAACTTTGAAATCATGTGGACGATCAATTCTATTTCTTCTTTCATATCTTTAAAACTTGCTGTCTCTACCGGTGAGTGCATATATCTGAGCGGAAGCGATACTAAGGAGACCGGCACCCCGGCACCCGTCAACCTCATCCGATCAGCGTCCGTTCCAGTCATTCGCGGGGTCAATTCATACTGAATGTTCATCCCCAAATCTGACGCTGTTTCTTCCAGCAGTTTGTTCATCTTAATATTCACCGGAGCCCCTTTTGCCAGTACGGGGCCATTTTCCAAGCGAACATCTCCATGCTTATTCCTGTTCACCCCTGGGTAATCGGTAGCAAATGTAACATCACAAGCAATAGCCATATCCGGTTCGATCCCCGCAGCAGCAAAGTATGCTCCCCCCATATTGGTTTCTTCATTCACGGTGCTCGCAGCATACACTCCGACCTTTGTTCCTTTTTCAGACAGGCGCTTCATCACTTCTGCTATAATAAATGCCCCTGTTCTGTTATCGAGGCCTCTGCCAGAAACATAGCGGTCCATCAATACTTCCGCCTCACGGTCATAGACAGCCAGATCACCAATCTGGACGAGCTTCGCTCCTTCTGCCTTGGTCTTGAAGCCACAGTCGATAAATAGATCACTCAAATCAAAGTCGTCTTTCAAGCCACCATGGTGCTGGGCATTGACACCTATCACCCCGGAAATGGTCCCCCCTGCTCCGAGCACCTTCACTTTCATTCCCACAGCAGCCTTTGGATTGATTCCTCCCATTTTTTCAAAATGGAGGAAACCGTCCTCATCAATGCGGTTGATGACGAGTCCAATCTCATCAATATGTCCTGCCAGCAGTACTTTGAACGGTGCTTCGGGATTCAATATTCCAATCGCATTCCCTGCGTTATCCGTACGGATTTCATCGGCGAATTCTTCCACATAGCTGATCCACTTCTTCTGTATTTTCATCTCCCTGCTGGATGGAGACGGGGTATGTAATAATTCGAGTAAAAAATCCTGGTTCTCTATCGTCATGGCACTTCCTCCTTTTTCCTGTCTGCAATCATCATAGCAAAAAAACGACCCAAAGGTGAAACCGCAGAGGTATGCAGTTAGTGCAACAGCCTGCTTACCGACAATCTGCGTTAGACTTTACGCAGAAATACTTTACCGGTACAATCTAGAATAACTTTATATGGAGGAGCGAACACATATGAATCTGAATGATTGGTTTGAGAAAGGAATGTCCCCTGACACCTATATCGAATCGATGAATAAGCATAAGGAGAACTTGCTGCATGTCTATGATCATTTTCAGCTTCCCAGGGATGAAGAATTCTTCAGGCAAGTTAAGGAGCAGAAGTTGCGTGCCATTGTTTTGACAGAAGACTGGTGCGGAGATGCCATGATGAACATTCCAGTCCTTCTGAAACTTGCGGAAGTTGCTGATATTGATGTCCGCATGCTTTTACGTGACCAAAACCTTGAGCTCATGGATGAATATTTAACCAATGGCACATCCAGATCGATTCCTATTTTCATTTTCATCGATGAGAACGGGAAAGAGGTTGCTGTGTGGGGGCCCCGCGCGGCAAAAGTCCAACAATTTGTAGCAGACGCAAAAGAGGCCCTGCCGGACAAAGATGCAGAAGGGTATGATCAGAAGTTCAAGGAAATGATCTTTTTCATGACAAAAAATTTCCGTGATAATCAAGATTTCTGGTTGGATACGTATGACAGCATTAAACAAAAACTGCAACAAGTCTAATGAAATGGCTGACATTACCGGATGTCAGCCATTTTAGTATAAGCTTTACAGCTTCCCCCCATACTAAAATAGTATGGGAAGAATGATACGGGGTGGTTAAGATCATGTCGATAAAGCTGTTCAAACAAGCATATTATAATGTTCCCGTCATACTGAGATTACTGCTGTTTATCATCCTCTTAATGGTCATTGCCGGCACAGCCATCCATTATATAGAGCCAGATGAATTTCCTACTATTTTCGAAGGCATCTGGTGGGCTTTTGTCACCGCCGCTACAGTAGGGTACGGAGATTACGTTCCACACAGCCTTCCAGGAAGAGCTCTCGCTCTATTATTAATACTCACAGGCGGCGGCCTGATTGCTTTTTATATCTCACGCTTTTCTGCGGTAGCTATTACGCATGAGCATAATCTGGAAAAAGGAAGAGTTGCCTTCAAAGGCGGAGGTCACCTCGTCTTTGTCGGCTGGAACGAACGAACCAGGCAGTTGATTGACATTACACTGGATAAGGACCCAGATACCCAGGTCGTCCTCATCGACCGCACACTCAACTCCCTTGCCTATCAACATTATCCAGTGCATTTCATTCATGGAGACGCCACGGAAGATTACACACTGATCCAGGCAAATATCAAACATGCCAAATGTGTCATCATTACAGCGGACACGACAGAAAAGGAGCGGCAGGCCGACAATTTCACCATTCTCACCACGGTAGCTGTCCGTGGGAATAATGAAGAAATTCCTATTATCGCAGAGATTCTTTCCGGGATCCAAGTGGAAAACGCAATCAGGGCGGGCGCCACCACCACGTTGAAGACAAATGACTTCATGAGCGCCCTGCTTTACCACGAGATGTCCAGGGAAAAAGCGGCCATGCCTTTTGAA
This sequence comes from Virgibacillus xinjiangensis, assembly GCF_042643145.1. Taxonomy (NCBI): domain Bacteria; kingdom Bacillati; phylum Bacillota; class Bacilli; order Caryophanales; family Bacillaceae; genus Virgibacillus; species Virgibacillus xinjiangensis. The sequence continues at coordinate 126,170 of NZ_JBHRSA010000049.1, read as the reverse complement.
GACACGTTGAATCTACTGAAAAGCCAACAATTCCGTCATATTAAAATAGACCCTGAGATTGTGGGCAAAACTTTCCGAGAGGCCTCCCACGCATTTTTGATGGATGATCGCCTGTTGGTAGGTGTATTGAGAGATAAGGAATGGCAGTTGAATCCTGGTCACGATTATCTTCTGAAAGAGAACGATATACTTATCTGCCTTTTAGCGAGGTAGCGTCAATTCCTGTTCGCCAACTTATTTCTTTGCTATATCTATGTTCTTCTGATATAATAATATATTGTGTAAAAAGAATCGAATATAGGTATAGGAGTTGTTCAAGCGTGAGTGTAAAATTTGAGAGTGGACAAATCATTGAAGGTAAAGTTACAGGTATTCAGCCATATGGAGCTTTCGTTGCTCTAGATGAAGAAGTTCAGGGGCTGGTTCATATTTCCGAAATAACACATGGATATGTAAAAGATATAAATGAACATCTATCCGTCGGTGATGAGGTAAAGGTGAAGGTACTGAACGTAGACGAAGAAAAGAACAAAGTTTCCCTTTCCATCCGAGCTACAGAAGAAGCTCCGAAAAACACTGGTGGAAGCCGCGGAAATAAAGTGGTTAAACAGCAGGATAATGATACTGCCGGTTTTAATACATTAAAGGACAAGCTGCAGGAATGGATTGACCAATCCAAAAAGTAAACAGGGCAGTAAGGCATAGTCATAGAAATATGGCTATGCCTTTTTATTATCTATTGGCGTGCCTGGGCATCCGACGACCACTGCCTTCTTCAGATTCATCCCCACGAAATAGGAGGGCAAGGTTGATCAAACCGCTGATTCCTACCAGAATATAGATGAGACGGGCAAAAGCAGCACTTTGGTCTCCTCCGCCGAAAATGGATGCAACCAGGTCAAATTGGAATAGACCGATGAGTCCCCAGTTGATGGCGCCGATTACGGTAAGTGCTAAAGCAGTCCGCTGCAAACCATTCATATTTAGAACACCTCCTGTTCTTCCCTGATTATGCATTAGTCTGAGCCTTTCGTTGGAATATATGCAACGATCTCCTTGATTTTCGTGGAGCGCTTGGTTAAAGTAATAAACATAATTAATTTTATACAAATCGAGGAGGACTTTGATGACACATGTTTCATTCAACTACGACAAAGCATTAACATTTTTCAGTGAAAAGGAACTGGAACACCTCACACGGTACGTAGAAACGGCCCATAATGAGCTGCACAATAAAACTGGAGCCGGGAGTGACTTCACCGGGTGGGTTGATTTGCCGGAAAACTATGATAAAGAGGAATTCACACGCATCCAGGAATGCGCAGAGAAAATACGGAAAGATTCCGATATCCTGTTAGTAATCGGTATTGGCGGTTCTTACCTTGGAGCAAAAGCAGCACTGGAAATGCTCAGTCATTCTTTCCAGAATCTTCTATCAAAAGAAGAAAGAAATGCCCCGCAGGTCATTTTTGTCGGCCATCACATGAGTTCCACCTATATGAGTGAACTCTTTGATGTCTTAAAGGACAAAGATGTATCCATTAATGTAATTTCCAAAAGTGGCACGACTACAGAACCAGCTATTTCTTTCCGTATTTTCAAAAAATACTTAGAAGAAAAATATGGTGTCGAAGAAGCTAAAAAACGTATCTATGCAACAACGGACAAAGAAAAAGGAGCACTCAAAACTTCAGCAGATGAAGCAGGCTACGAAACATTTGTGATTCCTGATGATGTGGGTGGACGCTATTCTGTATTGACTGCGGTAGGGCTTCTCCCAATTGCCGTAAGTGGAATTTCCATTCAAGACATGATGGACGGTGCCAGAACGGCCATGAACGACTTGGATGAATCCAGCTTGTCCGAAAATCCAGCATACCAATATGCTGCTGCAAGGAATATCCTTTATAATAAAGGGAAAGTAACAGAGCTTCTGATCAATTACGAGCCACACCTTCAGTATTTCTCCGAGTGGTGGAAGCAGTTATTCGGAGAAAGTGAAGGAAAGGACCAAAAAGGCATCTATCCCTCTTCAGCCAATTTCAGCACTGACCTCCATTCTCTAGGTCAGTATATCCAGGAAGGCAGAAGGAATATCTTTGAGACCGTTCTTCATGTCAATAAACCGAAAAAAGACTTGACTCTTGAAGCCGAAGAAAATAATTCGGATGGACTGAATTACCTGGCGGGTAAATCGATTCATGAAATCAATGATAAAGCATTCCAAGGCACATTACTCGCCCATACGGATGGTGACGTTCCGAATCTGATTGTAGAAATTCCTGAGCTTGATGCTTTCACATTCGGCTACTTGGTTTATTTCTTTGAAAAAGCTTGTGCTATCAGCGGCTACTTGCTGGGCGTCAATCCATTTGACCAGCCGGGCGTGGAAGCCTATAAGAAAAACATGTTTGCCCTCCTTGGAAAGAGCGGTTTTGAGAAAGAAAAAGAAGAACTGGAAAAGAGATTATAATTTCAAACAAATTTGATGAGAAAAACAGAAAAAATATTATAAATGAGGTTTATAACTTTTAAGACGGGGTAATACTATAACTGTAAGACTTTCTCGTATTCCCCCTGTAGGCAAAGCGTTTTTTAACGCTTTGCTTTTTTTTGCTTTGCCCACCTATTTTATGATCGGTCAATCTGCTGGAAAGAGTTTTTAATCAAAGTTTGTTATAATAGATGATAAATTAGCAGCAGGAGGTTTATTATGAATACTTTTGATTTGGTACATGACCGCAGAAATACTCGGTCTGTGAAATGGGACATGCTGGAGCCAGTATTCCAGTCGAAAGAAGTGCTTCCTATGTGGGTTGCAGATATGGATTTCCAAGCTCCCGCAGCAGTGAATGAGGCCATCATTAAACGGGCAGAGCACGGAATCTACGGCTACACGGTGACCGATGATGACGTAAAATCCCCCATTACAGACTGGATTGAAAAGCGGCATGATTGGAACATCGATAAAAATTGGCTGACTTTCAGCCCAGGGGTAGTGACTAGTCTACATATGGCTGTTCAGGCATTAACTTCGCCAGGCGATAACATCCTGATACAAAGTCCTGTATATACACCGTTCTATAAAGTGATCCAACAGCATGACCGTAATGTTGTCAAAAGCCCGCTAGTACTGGAGAATGGGTATTACACCATTGACTTTGCAGATTTCGAAGAAAAACTGAAGCAAGGGGTAAAGGCTTTCATCCTATGTTCTCCACATAATCCGGTAGGACGTGTATGGAAGAAAGAAGAACTGGAAAAGATGGCGGAGCTATGCAGAAAACACGATGTACTGATACTCTCTGATGAGATACATGCTGATCTCACTCATCCTGGATACAAGCATGTTCCTATAGCTTCTTTGTCCGAGGAGACTGCAGACCGCACCATCACTTTCATGTCTCCCTCCAAAACATTCAATCTTGCTGGATTACAGGCCTCCTATATCATTACGACAGATAAAGAGAAGAAAAAAGTAATTGAAGAACATCTGACCAAGCAGGGGCATGGGATGCTTAACACCATGGGAGATACTGCGATGGAAGCTGCCTACCGGCATGGAGAAGAATGGCTTGAAGAATTGCGGAAGGTGCTATTGGATAATTATACTTATGTAAAGGAACAGCTAGAAAAGCATACAGAAATAAAAGTTATTGAGGCGGAAGGTACCTACCTCCTGTGGATGGACTGTTCCTCCCTTGGATTGAACAGCAATGAATTAAAGAATTTCATGATTCATGAGGCTAAAATCGGGCTGAACACAGGCGTTGATTATGGTACCGAGGGTGAAACCTTCATGAGGATGAATCTGGCCTGTCCAAAAGCGACGGTTGAAGAGGGAGTAAAACGTATTATAGAAGCCACTCAAAATAAATAAAAAATAAAGAAAACGGTCTGCATCCGCAGGCCGTTTTCTTTATTCTTCCTGATCTTCGTTTTGCTCAGTGGGATCTGTCGGCGATTCACTAGAATTTCCTTCTGGATCTGCCTTGATCTCACCACAGACCAACCGGTTTCCAGACTCTCCACCTGGTTGGCTGACCCCATCATCTTGTCCTTGATGGACAATGATCGATGTCCCTTCTTCTCTGAGGATAGATTTTTTGCCATCCTTCAAAGTAGCTTCAGGAAGCATGAGTTCTGCCTCAACTAGTCCTCCGGCATCTGCTTCTATATTGGGCATGTCACCAAGATGAGAACCTTCAGGATGCATCAACCCATGTTCATTTCCATCGGGGTTGAAATGATTCCCAGCAGAAGTGAAATCAGGGCCTTTGCATTTTGGGAATTCGTGAATATGTATTCCATGATAGCCGGGCTCCAGTCCTTCCAAACTGACCTCCACTTGGATACCGGATTCCAGTTCACTCAACACAGCAGTCCCTACCATGTCCCCTGATCCATTATACATTTCCACTGTTCTGTTGGTTTCACTGTCCGAGCCCGATTGACAGGAAGCGAGTATGAGGGCTACAGCTATAATAAATAAACGCATACCGTCTGCTCCTTTAATTTCGTTTGCTATCAGTATCAACAAGAAAGGTGGACGGTAAACATAAAAAAATCCCTCCTATTGACAGAGGGAGCAGTTCATCCTATTTATTTTCATACAACTCATCATTTTCCTCGGCATATCGAATTTCATCTCTATACTTCTCATTGAATCTGCGTTCTTCTTTTTTAGAATTTTTATAAAACAAGTACATAGCTCCGATAGCTAGTATGATGAATAGAGTCAACGTCAATATGGCCGGAAGGTACTCCGATTTATCTTCAGGAAAATATAAAAATGGCATCATGATCTCTCACATCCTTTGGCATTATTATATCAAATTAACTTGCCACGCTAAACATCAACCGGAAAATGTTCGCTATTCTGTTACATTTTTGCGAGAATGTGTATAAAGGGGGGAATCTTATGGCTGAAGTAAACATGGGCGAAACCGTACGTGCCCATTACAAATCAGGGACGTATATTGGAAAGGTCTTAGAAGATCGGGGTAACCAGTACTTGATCGAAGTATTGGCTGTCGTGAAACATCCTATGCAGGGTGATTTGCATAACCCCGGGCAAGTGGAAGAGGTATTCTTTCACGAACGGAAGGCCTTGGCACCTCATGAAAAAATGAACGTAAAAAAGCCGGCAGTACATCCGTATACAGATGAGGTTCCGGCGTATAACGACTCCTTGAAGCAGGCTGTTGACATCTATAAGGAAAAACTGGCTTCAGAAAGCACCACCTTTAATGAGAAAGCACTTCAAACACTGAACGAACTGGAAAACAGCCATTACCGCAAGCAGTTTTACTGAAAGCATAGAAAAAGCCGGAGAACCAATCTCCGGCTTTTCATTACTCTCCTAGGTGCTCTTTGACTACTTCAGAAACACCTTCCAGTGCTTCTTCCTCGTCACTGCCAGTAGCAATAACTTTAATTTGCGCATCTTTTGGGATACCAAGTGACATGACACCCATGATGGACTTCAAGTTTACTTTCTTATCGTTGTAGGAAACTTCCACTTCAGACTCATATTGACCTGCTTTATTCACCAGCAAAGTGGCCGGACGTGCATGAACTCCAGTCTCTGCAGTAATTGTAAATGTACGTTCTTTCATTTAAAATCATCCTTCCAAAGCTATTTTTTCTTCGATGTTTAAAGTATAGTTCAAGATCACTTGCTCAGTGAATTGGACTACGTATAGTATATACAAAAATATACTTTTTTGAAACAAAAAGTACTTGTTTCGACAGATAATTTGTTTTTCAAAATTGGTTGTGATAACTTTACTTTGTAACGTACCCTTTTTTAGGAGGAATAAACATGAGTGTGCATATAGGTGCAGAAAAAGGTGCTATTGCTGATAAAATTTTACTTCCAGGCGATCCGCTTCGTGCGAAGTTCATTGCAGAGAACTTCCTGGAAGATGTCACCCAGTATAATGAAGTTCGAGGTATGTTGGGCTTTACCGGCTCCTACAAAGGTGAACGAATTTCCGTACAAGGAACAGGGATGGGAGTCCCTTCGATTTCCATCTATGTCAATGAATTGATTCAGAGTTATGATGTACAGAAATTGATCCGTGTGGGAACCTGTGGTGCCATCCAAGAAGATGTGAAGATACGGGATGTCATTCTTGCGCAAGGATCTACCACTGATTCACAGATAAACCGTATGATTTTCAACGGTATTGATTACGCCCCGATCGCCGACTTCGAATTATTGAAAAACGCTTATGATACAGGCATTGAAAAAGGGCTGAACCTTCGCGTAGGAAATGTCTTCACTAGCGATACTTTCTACAGGGATAATGCCAAGGAGATAAACGAGCTGCTTGCCAAATATAAAGTATTGGCAGTAGAAATGGAAACCTCAGCGTTGTATACCTTGGCAGCAAAATACGGACGTCAGGCTCTCTCCGTTCTCACCGTATCCGACCATATACTCACTGGTGAAGAGACTACTGCTGAGGAACGCCAAACCACTTTTAATGAAATGATGGAAATTGCGCTCGATGCTGCAATAAAGTAAAGTATCATATGGTCCCCCCCTTCTGCTTAACTATAAGTTGAAGGGGGTATATTGTTTATATAAAAGGTTCCTCCCTCCCCCCTTGACCTTTTACCCATTCATATCTACGCAGGGTTTTCCGTGGCTTTTCCTCCATTCGGTATGTTAGAATGAGCCTAATTAAGAGAACCACGGGTTAGTATTCAACAGGGAGTACAAGATTATTGGAAGGATGTCTGCAGGCTTATGGAATTATTTTCAAGTTTCCCGATCATGGCTGCATTGACTGCCATTATTTTTGCTCAAGTAATAAAAATTCCGATCAAACTATTGGTCGCCAGAGAATTTAATTTGAGTCTGGCTTTCAGCACTGGTGGAATGCCTAGCAGCCATTCCGCTGCAGTGGCAGCATTAACCACTGGAATCGGAATTGTGGAAGGAGTATCCTCCAGCGTCTTTGCGGTAGCCTTCGTCTTCAGTATTATTACCATGTATGATGCTTCTGGTGTCCGCAGACATGCAGGAGAGCAGGCAATCGTCATCAATCAATTGATAAAGGACTTCCAATATTTTGTAGACGGTGCGAAAGACTGGAATAGGAAAGAAGAATATGAAAAAAGGGAAGAACTGAAGGAACTGCTGGGACACCAGCCGATCGAAGTCTTTTTTGGCGGATTAACCGGTGTCGCCCTTGCATTTCTGCTCTATCCTCTCTTTTGAAGATAAAGAAGGATAGGAATACTTTTTTTCGCAAATAAAAATTGGAAAGAGGTATGCGAATAAACCTGCACACCTCTTTCCAATTTTTATATACTGCCAAGTAGACATAACTTCTCCTACTTAAGGATCTCCTGCCTGAAAACCTGCATGGACTCATTTTCATTTAGTGATGCGAGTGCTGCTTCACTTAAAGCGCCTTTCCCCATTTCAACAATATAAACATCCAGTTCCTGTTTCCCCCACTGATTATAAACATCTTCCACTGTCGGATAGTAAAGGTCGATCTTGTTCCCTGTAATCGCACTTCCTTTATCTGCGACCACGCCATAGCCATAATCGGGTATATATAGAATGGTGCCAAGAGGATAAACATCTAAATCAGCTGCAATGGTAGAATAGAGGTCTCTCCGTACTTCTACTCCGGAATAGGTAATACCATAATTTGGATGTTCTTTCGTCTTACTGGTTGATTCTACGCCGGCAGTATAACCGGTCGCAACTACCCGGGCTGTTGGATATTGCTCTAAGTTCAATGCCTCTTCCAAACTGGCACCGTCTATCCCTTCCTCTTGCAAGACAGGAAGGTTCAACTGCTTCTCCTTGACGGCAGTTTCTCTTTTCTCTGCTTCATATGGAGGGACCGTTGATATGTGCCGCATGCTCTCTTTTTTCCATCCTCCTGCTTCCATAATCGAGATATTTGAGATAGAGGATATGGTTGAAAAGAATGCAAGCAGAAACAGCAGTAGCATTCCTGACCTGCGAAAGAATTTTCTTATTGTCATGAATAACACCTCTCTGGATGTCATCCTTTCCAACATGAAAGAAAGTTATTCACAGGGGATGGTTTAGAACATTTGATAGCCACTCTTTCTCAAGAATTTAATGACAAACCCCGAAACGATGGTACCTGCAAAACCTGATAGTAATATAATGACATCCATCGGCATTATACTGGCAAACCTATCAGCAAGAGTGGAAAAAGCTTCTTTTGTATCAGTAAAATACATCAGTGTGGATATATCATCGACAATCATGATGACAATCAACGGATAAATAAAAGCCATCAGCCATTTCGTTCGCAACAGCATATTTAAAATGAACGCAATCCCGAAAAATATGACAAAATATAATAGTATAGACATTAATAATTGAATAATCAATTAGTTCCCCCCCATGCTCTCTGATATACAACCTTCATTCTATAATACAGCTTGTTAGCAGAGCAAGCCGCATGTCCAGATGGATAATATACGAAAAGCAAGGGATCTTGATGATTCCCTTGCTTTAGTAGAAAAAGTTGAATTTGCCCTTTTTCATTAACAGGCTCACGCCTCCTAGTTTTAATAAGTAACGGTTTTCACTCAGTCTCTTAGCTGCTGTCGCTTTCCAACCCCGAAGTTGATAACGATGAAAAACCGTAGCAACTGCGTCGTTATTACCTAATGAAGCAATAGTTCCCAAGGGGGTTGGTTTGAAGTCTTTCAATTCCCCACCATGAATCAAACTCCTTACGTTATGGGCAACTATTGAAGATTGTTGGATAGCGATCTGTGCTGTCGGAGGATATGGTGTACCTGTATCGGGATTACGGATCAATGCACAGTCTCCCATGACGAAAATCTCATCATATTCAGGAGCCCGCATGTCCTTCCGTACTTCCACTTTTCCATGAATGGTCTCCAGACCGGCTTTCTCAACAATGGAGTTTGCTTTTACACCTGCTGCCCATACAGTGGTCATCGTTGGCACTTCTTCTTCCTTGCCATCCTTCTCATATATGATGCGATCTGGCCTGCACTCTTTCACTACCGCACCAGTAATAAACTCCACACCGCGGGCTTCAAGAGAATTGGTTGCATATTCTATCAGTTGTTGATCAAAATTCGGCAAAATGGAAGGTGTGGCTTCCAGGTTGATCATCCGAACCTGCGATTTCTCTATATCATATTCCTCACAAAGTCGGGGAATCCGATTTGCCAGCTCTCCTATGTATTCAATTCCAGTGAAACCACCACCACCCACCACAATATTCAATCGTGCTGAATTCTTCTCCCGTTCATTATGGTATAAAGCAAAATTGTACTCCAAGTGTTCTCGAAGCAATCTCGCACTATTGATATCACTAATGGTAAACGCATGTTCTTCCAATCCGGGAATCCCGAAAGTTGCAGCTTCAAATCCGAGCGCGACCACTAAAATATCATAGCCTATCTCTTGCCTTTCCAGTTTCACCGTTTTTTTCTCCGGCTTTATGCAGAGGACTCTGTCCTTGATGAAGTTTACTTTATCCAGGTCAATTACATCTTTTATATCAACACGTGACCGATCATGATGTAATGTGCCTGCAGCATTTTCATGAAGCCATGTTGCCTGGTAATGGTAGTCATTGATATTGACCAAGGTGATTTCGGCTTCGTGTCCCCGCAGCATCTTTTGTAACTTTTTGGTTGTCATGATCCCGCCATAGCCAGCTCCTAGGATCACTATATTTTTCTTTTTATGCATATCTCACCACTTCCGGTTGCTATTTCTCGAGGTTCCATATAAGTAATCCATATAATTCAATAGAAAAGTAGATTTTGTCCAGCCTTCCCGGACAGCTTCTTCGTCTGTTTAATATAAAAATAATCTTTTTGTTACAGAACTGTAAAGCCAGACTTAATCATACCTTCTCTGCCTGCTTATTTCAAGCGCTATACATAGATTGGAAAATATATCCATCCCATCTAAGGGATGTCTAAATTTATCGCCAGGATGTAGGAAAGATACAATTGGCAGCCTATTTGTGATAGTATGGAAATGGTTTATGATTTTAAAGAAATGGGGTTTTTACCATGACAGAAAAAGTATATGACATAACCATAATAGGTGCTGGCCCTGTTGGACTATTCACTGCTTTTTACGGAGGTATGCGCCAAGCAAGTGTAAAAATTCTCGAGAGTCTGCCACATACGGGCGGGCAGCTGTCGGCCCTTTATCCAGAAAAATATATATATGATGTTGCTGGTTTTCCGAAGGTTCGCGCACAAGAACTTGTTGACAATCTGGAGGAACAGGCATACATGTTTGACCCGGAAATCGTATTGGAACAGGCTGTTCAAAAGGTAGAACGCTTGGAGGATGATATACTCAAACTCACCACCGATAAGGACATACATTACACGAAGACAGTGATTATTACAGCAGGAAACGGAGCTTTTCAACCTCGGCGTCTCAATGTGGGTAATAGTGAGGATTATGAAGGAGTCAATCTTCATTATCATGTTAAGGATATGAATCAGTATAAGGATCAGAATGTCGTCCTTCTAGGCGGTGGCGATTCTGCAGTGGATTGGGCGCTCATGCTGGAGCCAATTGCCAAAAGTGTCACATTGGTCCATCGTCGGGAGAAATTCCGTGCTCACGAACATAGCGTCGATAAACTGATGAATTCCTCGGTAGAAATTTTGACGCCATTTGTTCCATCCGCCATTATAGCAGATAATAAAATTGAACGAATTGTACTGGATGAAGTGAAAGGCGACGCCCAAAAAGAATTGGAAGTCGATACTCTGCTTTGCAATTATGGCTTTGTTTCCACACTTGGCCCCATAAAGGATTGGGGATTAGAGATTGAAAAGAACAGCATCGTCGTTAATTCGAAAATGGAAACGAACATCCCAGGAATCTACGCAGCAGGCGACATATGTACCTATGACGGTAAAGTAAAGCTGATTGCTACCGGCTTTGGTGAAGGACCGACCGCAATCAACAACGCCAAAAATTATATGGACCCGAAAGCCCGTATACAGCCGAAACATTCTACTGCAATGTTTTCATAAAATGTTATAACAGAACACTGGAGCAGGGTGCAATCTCCCCTGCTCCGTCTTTATGTGTCGGAAATAGCAGAGAGTGCTTCCTTGTCCAACAATTTGATCTTTCTCTGACCTTTTTGTTCGATCCAACCATTCATTTGAAATTGAGACAACCTCCTGCTGATGGTCTCTTGGGTGGTTCCCAAATGGGATGCCAGGTCTTTTTTGCTCATTGGCAGCACGACAACTTCTTTACCTTCTGCCAACTCCAGGAGATAGTTGGCTGTCCGTGCCTCTGCATCTTTCGCACTCAGCTGCCCGACAAGTTTCTCTGTCTGGTCCAATCTGTTGCTGAATTGTTCCAGAATTTTTATCGCAATAGATGGATAATCACTCATTAAACGCTGCATATCATGCTTGTGGATCATGCAGATATTTGTATGTTCCATCGCCTGCGCATAACTATCTAGCTTCTGGTCGGTAAACAGAGCCAGCTCCCCCATGAATTCCCCCGGCTCCAATATTCTCAGCAGTTGTTCCTTCCCAGAAGGAAACAACTGAAATATTTTCACTCTACCTTTATGAACGATATAGAGAGATTCCAGCGGCTCACCATCTCTGAAAATGGTTTCCCCTTTCTTATAATCCCGGTGACTGCTCTGCTGGACAATTTTCATCATTTCATCCATTGCCAAGTGGTTGAAAAAAGGAACCTTGGCAACACATAATTCCTTGCTATCCTTTTGGCAGTATTCGCTCATTCCTCTCACCTGCTTCCATAATATCTCCAGTTATAACAAAAAAAGCCGGGAAGCCAAAAGCATCCCGACCTTATCAAAACTTAGCAATCTCCCGGTGTACCAACCTTATCCTTGGTCCGGAAAGAGGATCCACAGCCACACGATACGATAGCGTTCGGATTATCTATGCTAAATCCTCCACCCATCATATTTTGCTTGAAATCGATGGTTGTTCCCTCAATAATAGGAATATCCTGGTTGTTGAGGACAACAGGTATATCATTGATCTCCTGCACACTGTCAAGTTCTTCATTCACTTCATATTCAAATCCCAGAGAATAGGACAAACCGCTGCATCCTCCGCCTTTAATTCCAAACCGCAGAATCGCACCTTCCGATTCTTCCTTCATCATCTCTTTGATTCGGTCTCTGGCATTATCTGTCAGGTTAATAACCATATCCTTGAGCCTCCTCATTGGCGAAAGGTTTAATATACCTTAAGTATACAACCCCCATCCTAACTATTCAACCTTTTGCGTTTGGTGAAAGTAATAGGTTCCAGCAGCAATGACCTCTGCACCACCAGTCATCCAGACTTCTCCGTTCACATCCCATCGGATGACCAAGTCTCCGCCCAACAGATGAACGGTAATGTCATCATTCAGCTCTGCATGGTCATTCAAAATAGCAGCAACTGCTGCGGCACAAGCACCAGTCCCACAAGCCTGGGTGATTCCAGAACCTCGCTCCCATACCCGGAAATTCAGCTCCTGTGGAGATATTACTTCGACGAATTCCACATTCACACTATCAGGAAAACGTTGGTCTTTTTCTATCAAAGGACCCATCTGTTCCACTGGAGCATCCTCAATGGCTTCTACAAAAAAGACAGCATGAGGGTTGCCCATAGATACAGCTGTCACTTTCCATTCTCCCTGGTTTATAGGAAAAGGTTCGGCAACTACTTCCGGGTCATCATGTCCCATCATAGGGATTTCCGACCGGCGTAGGAGGGGTTTGCCCATATTGATGGTCACTTGTCCGTCTGATTTCACTTCTGCCTCAACAATATTCGCTTTCGTTTCAATATTGAACCGTTCACTGGACGTATATCCTTGCTCATAAGCATATTTTGCTGTGCATCGTAATCCATTACCACATGTGTTGCCTTCGGATCCATCTTTATTGAAAATTCTCATTCCCACTTCCGACCGTTCACTTGGCTGGATGAGGATCAACCCATCTGCTCCAACACCTGTATGAATGTCCGACACACTTTTAGCAAGAAGCGGTAAGATCTCTTCAGCCAACGTATATTGGAACAAGTCTATATATATATAATTATTGCCTAAGCCATGCATCTTAGTAAATGGTATCTCCATCTCGAGCCCTTCTTTCGTTTGTTCTAAAGGGGTGTTATCCCCTGCTGATCCAGTTCCCGGTAAATTGGTTTGAGCCTTGGTACTCCTTCTGCCACTATCTTATCATTCACCATGACCAATGGATAGAAATATTCATCGTCCAGTATTTTTTCAGCATAAATTCTATGCATTTCTACATTAGGAGGATCCTCTATATCAATATATTCATACTCCAATTGTTCATTTTCGTATTTCCTCGCGATGGCAGCCTGCAACCATTCATATGTATCCTTTGAACCTGGTGCGCCGACACAGCTGGCACAAATCTCTTCTGCTCCATATACAGTAATTCTGACTTTCTTCAGACCCATTGTCAGCCCTCCTTTATTATCATTTTACAAAATCCTTAAAGAAAGATAAAATGATAGTGACCCATATATAGAAAAGGAATTTTCAGATAGATTTTTGAAGATGAACCAAGTATAATGAAAGTATGAAAGGAGAAGATGGATAATGCAGGAACAAGTACAGGAAGTATTGAACAAATTACGTCCATTTTTACTTCGTGACGGTGGAGACGTGGAGTTAGTCGATGTGGATGAAGATGGCATTGTGCTTCTTCGTCTGATGGGAGCATGCGGTAACTGCCCAAGCTCAACCATCACTTTGAAAGCAGGAATTGAACGCGCACTGATGGCTGAAGTTCCAGGCGTTACTGAAATCGAGCAGGTATTCTAAACATATAAATAATAGTAGAGCAGACAGGCGGCCGGCACTGTCTGCTTTTTTTGTCTTATGGTTCCCTTCATTATGCTTGAGTAACTGGCGTTTTAGCGCTCTCGCCACCCAACACTGCTGTCAGATTCTCCAGACATAGTTCGATCATCTGGCCACGTGTTTCCAGACTCGCAGACCCTATGTGAGGAAGACATATACAGTTCTCGAGTGCCACTAGGGGATGCTTGTTATCAATGGGCTCGTTGGTGAACACATCCAATCCTGCTGCACTGATCTCTTTCTGTTTAAGCGCCCTCTCCAAAGCAGCCTCATCCACTACAGCCCCTCTGGAAACATTAATAAAAATCGAAGTTTCCTTCATATACTTGAAAGCCCTTTCATCAAACAACTTGGTGGTTTCTTCCGTAAGAGGTACGACCGACACAACATAGTCTGCCTCTTGCAGCAGCTGCTCAAATCCCCTGTATTCTGCGGGCAGTTTTTCTTCTACGTCCTGTTTCCGGGTCCTATTATGATAAATAACGTCCATATCAAATCCTTTGGCCCTTCTCGCAATCGCTTCTCCAATTCTGCCCATACCTACGATACCAATGGTTTTATGATGGATATCCGACCCTGCGAGCAGGAAAGGCGACCAATTTTTCCATTGGTTTTCTTTGACAAAGTCACTTGCCTCTAGTACCTTCCTTGCCGTGGCCATCAACAATGCAAAAGCTAAGTCGGCGGTCGTATCTGTCAGTACATCTGGAGTATTGGTTACGGTAATGCCACGCTTTTTTGCTTCAATGATGTCGATATTGTCATAACCCACTGCCAAATTAGAAACAACTTTCAGTTGCGAAGCATGTGCCAACAGCTCCCCGTCGATCCTATCGCTGACCATGGATAGTAAACCATCAGCATGTTGGGCTCGTTCAAGCAGAACCTCCCTTGGAACCGGTTCCTCTTCTTTCTCCCAGCATTCAAAATGAAACCGATCCTGATATGGTTCCAAGTAGCTGTCTGGAATTCTTCTAGTAACGTAAATCAGCGGCTCAGCCATCCCTCCGAGTCTCCCTTCCATTATATGCTACAGCCAGTGTAACACAGGAATCTGTTCGGACTCATGATCGATGCCGGCATAATTGAAAAAATTCTTCACTCCATATTCATATTGTGTTTGTTTATCCATCAGATCCATCCATTCCTGATAGAGAAGATCATCATCATTTCGTCGAAAGCTTTTTTCGAGCCAATCAAATATATGCACAGGAAAAATCAGCCGTGCATATACTAAACGCCAGCCGAATATTGATATAGGTCTTGCTGAATGGTAGTCATTTAAAAAGGAAATCATTTCATCCTTACTGGAACCGTTCAGCATCATCCCTCTGATATTTTCCGCCAAATCACGTGCTGGGTGGTCGTATAAAAAGTCTTCCATCCATATAAAGGAACCTCTTAGCTGGTTCCGATATCTCCGGAAGGTAATGACGCCCTGATCCATTTGGTGGAACCTCTTATCTTGTTCTGTCTCATAAACATATTGAATGGCATTTTCACTGAGCCCCACGATATAAGGCAGACAGTCCATTAAATATTGATAAAACCGTGTAGATTTCTTTCTTGCATCGCTCTCTATTTTCTGTTCAAACATCGTCAGTTTATCTATCCATAACTGCTGCCATTTTCCATAACTCGAAGCAAAATGAGGCTCATATGGATACCCAGTCCCGGACTCATGAAATTCAGCCAGCTGTATCCCTTCAGGAATCACCGGTTCTTGTGTTGGAAGAGGTTTTGTACGCAACACTAGGTATGTTTCCCCCTGATAGTCGGTATACCAATTGCCATGCACATTCGGTATAGGAACCGTCGTCTGCGGGTAATTCCGTTCTTCCATATAGTAAGCAATTGAAGCCTGTTCCATATGAATCATTTCCTTGTTGTCGGCAGGGATGGTAAAATATACATAGCCATCCATCACATAGCCATCTCTCCCACCATCCAACCTGACCTTCTCCTCTGTCCTGACAGCATAATCGGATGCGAGCAGCTCTCTTAATGGCAAGGAAATCCCTCCAATTATTTTATGATTAGTTTATGAGACGAAAAGGGAATACTTAACCAAAATACCAATTTAAAGAAAAGGTGATACTGTGGAAAATAATACTAGGCAAAGCGAATTAGAAATCAAAGCCAGACAACTTCTCACCGAAAGAGGTGTGGAATTGGATGATATTGCAGAGCTAGTCTACTACCTCCAGTCAAAATATCATGACGATCTTACAATGGATGAATGCCGACATAACGTAGATCGTGTACTTACGAAGAGAGAGGTGCAAAATGCGATCTTGACCGGCATCCAGCTTGATGTAATGGCTGAAAAAAAGATGCTTGACCAACCGCTTCAAAAAACAATCGATACAGATGAAGGTCTTTATGGTGTAGATGAAATCATTGCGCTTTCCATTGTAAATGTTTATGGTTCTATCGGATTTACGAATTACGGATATATCGATAAGCAAAAACCCGGCATCTTGAAAAAGTTGAATGATAAGTCCAGTGGAGAGGTGCACACATTCCTGGATGATATTGTCGGAGCCATAGCGGCAGCTGCTTCCTCCCGGCTGGCGCACAGTGAATCGGCCAATGAGGAATCGGTCGATGACTGATATGCCTTCTTCGGACCAAAAATAAGGAGAGCCTTTTCAGGCTCTCCTTAAATGTTATCCATCCATTCTTTAAGATTATGGACATAATATGTCGGTGGCTCTGGCAGTCCTTCCAGCTTTTCAAAGGGGGTAACTCCCGTAAATACCATCAACGTATCGATTTGTGCATTAATTCCTGCTTGTATATCTGTCAGGTAATTATCCCCAACCATCAATGCCTCTTCCCTGGAAAGTCCGATCATCTCCAGCGCTTCTTCCATGATGACAGACTCGGGCTTACCGATAAATACAGGATCTACACCCGTACTGACAGATACTACGGAAGTAAGGGATCCATTTCCCGGAAGCATCCCTCTTTCTGTCGGTATGGAAACATCACTGTTAGTGGAGATGAATTCCGCTCCATTGCGGACATTCAAACATGCCTTTGCAAATTTTTCATAGGTCACCTGTCTGTCTATCCCTACGATTACAAAATCACAATCCTCATCATCAGCAACGGTCAACCCCTCATTTTTCAAGGCCTGCATAATACCTTCTTCCCCGATCACATAACACCTTGCATTCGGTTTTTTCTCCCGAATATACTTGGCAGTGGCCAAGCTCGTCGTTATGACATTATCCGGTGTGGATTTTATACCGAACTGGTTAAGTTTTCGGGATACCTTATCTTGTGTTGCTGACGAATTATTGGTGACGAATAGATACGGTATACTTTTCTTGTGGAGGCCATCGACAAATTCCTTGGCCCCGTCGATTGGATCTTTGCCTAAATACATCGTTCCATCCAAATCAATCAAGTAACCTTTATATTTCTTCATTTCCGGCTTCACTCCTTGCTGTGAAAAACATTATTCATTGGTGAAAGCGTTGGCTACCCCGAGTTCACTATTCAAGTATTCTCTAATGCGCTTACTGAACTGCTCGAGCGAGTTCATATTTTTATGTACAGTATCCTGCAGGAAGGTATGGTCAACTGCCGTATATTCATTCACCAGTATCTTTCTCAATCGGATGACTTCCTTATAATTTCCTTCTTCTTCAGTAGGAAGTACTTTTTCATCGACCAGTATATCTATGATATCATCATAACTCCCAGGGTCTCGCATAATAAATCCGTCAATCATCATGTTTCCGACATCAAGCGTTGATTCAATCAATACATGAACCATGCGTTCCAATGCAAACTTGTCGTAGCTTGTGCTGAACTTTCCTTTTCGGATGCCATCAAGCACCCCTTCCATATATGTAAGTATTTCCTCAATCTTCCCCCTGTCAACAAAATACATGTCCATTCCCTCCAGAATTGTACTTTCCTACATCATACCATATTCCTTATATATTGGATAACTGGCGCTACACTGTGCCAGGGGCCAACCCCTATTTCTGTCAAAAGCTCGCCCAGATTCTCATAGCATTGCCATTTTAGGAAACCCTAAGAATGAAATGGAGGGGTAACATGCCGAAAAAGCATAATAAAAAATACTCTGATTTTACAACGGTAGACAAAGTGAGGAATGAAATCATCCCGGAAGAGTTTCCAGAGGGTCCCTTTGGCTCCGCACTACAAGAAGATAAGGCAGTGGAGGGGAAATCGACGCCTTGGGGGGAAGGGCAGCATCGGTCCAGTGCTTACACTTATCCAAGCGAAGAACTGCATGATGACCTGCCAAGACAAACACCGGGCGCCCACCCGCTGCATGATGAGGAAGGCAATATGTCGCAAAAAGAGTAGCAGTCCTCTATGTCTGCTACTCTTTTTCACCTGTCCACTTTTTTAAGCACAAAGTACGCACAGCCAAAATTGCAATACTCATAAAGGTAATCATCCAGTGTACTGATTCGGGAGTCAAGTGGTGCCTTCGTATTTCGATCTGTATAAAATCCTTTTAAACGCAGCTGTTCATAACCCCAGTCCCCGACAATGAAGTCGTATTTGGCTAAAATTTCCGAATAGCGGTCATTGAGGGCAGTCTCGTCAAACCCATTTTTCTCATTCTCGATCAGCTCATATGTTTTACCATGCAATTCAATCAAGCCTGGTCACCCCCATCATCTTTTTTTTAGTGTATCACACCCCAGGCGTATGTTACCACGATATAATCATGAATGATTTCCCTCCCCTTCGACAAACTAATATGGAGATATGAACAGTGTTAGGAGGATGAAACTTGAAAAAACAACTGCTTTTCATAAGTATTCTTACCCTTGTATTTTTGGGTGCATGTGCCCCGGAGAACAATGACCCAGGGACAGATGAACAGGAAGAAATCGCAGATGAACTGGACCCAAATACTCAGATGGAGGAGAACGCTGACCCAGAAATGGACGAAAGGCTTGGGTATGTCCATTACCAACGGGATGAAATAGAGAATAATGAAGAGGCTAACCGCGATATGGAGATTAATCGGCCACAAATGGCAGATATGATCACCAGAACCATCCTGCAAAGCGAAGGATTTGAACAAGCGGCTACATTGGTCACCGATGAAGAGGTACTGATAGCCTATGAGAAAAACGAAAAGCTCAATGATGACGAGGCTGCAAATACAGCAGCAAAAACAGCGGAATCCGTCATGCCAGGGTATTTTAAGATACACGTTTCCGATAACATTGGATTGATCGATGAGATCCAAAGCTTGCACAACTCTACAACACAGAATCAAAACTTTGACAACACCATCAATCAAATTATTCAAGAAATGGAAAAACCTCAATAACCAGCTTATTAAATCAATACAAGGAGGTGACATTGTTGATCCCGAAATGCATAAAGGTCCTCAGTATATTGTTGCTCCTTATCCTTTCCATTCCATCCCTCGCTACTGCGGAGAGCGATGAGGAAAATGCTGAGGAACTTCACAAAAGAAGAATGGCATTGTTCAAAAAAACAGAGACATTGACGCAAATACCATGGTATTACCTTGCAGCGATTGATAACTATGAACGAAACATGCAAGACAGTAATGAAGAAGAAAAAATCGTTTCCATCTCCCTGAAGCCCGAAGTCTGGTTTGGTGCAGGTAACATCGCTTCTTTACAGGAAGAAGCGTTTATCAACCTGTTTAATGGTAAGGGCTTAGACGGCAACGGTGATGGGAAAGCAAATCCCCAGGAACCTGAAGATATGCTGTATACGATGGCTAATATCCTTCTCGAAGAAGGTCCGACAAGAGACGACATCAAAATCGCCCTATGGAAGCATTATAAACGGGATCTGACCGTTCAGACGATCATGAATACAGCAAAGGTTTTCAAGACTTTCCAGAAGATACGTTTAACCGACCGTGACTTCCCTGTAGCGACCGAGTATAACTACAGCTATAATAATACATGGGGGGACAGACGAGGTTTTGGCGGTTTGCGTATTCATGAAGGTACGGATATCTTTGCGGATTATGGCACGCCCGTTAAATCGACTACGTATGGAGTAGTAGAGATGATGGGATGGAATCTTTATGGCGGTTGGAGAATCGGCATTAGGGATATTTACAACATCTATCATTATTATGCCCATATGAGCGGCTATGAAGAAGACCTTGAGGTAGGACAGGTTGTCAAGCCGGGGGATGTTCTTGGCAGTGTTGGATCAACAGGATACGGACCACCAGGCACATCTGGGAAATTCCCTCCCCATCTCCATTATGGAATGTATAAAGATAATGGAAAGAAGGAATGGTCGTTTGACCCTTATCCCTTCCTGAAGAAATGGGAAAGGATGGCAAAAGATAAATAGAACAGGAAAGAGCCTTTACCCTGAAGTAAAGGCTCTTTTGCGAGTTGTCCCGTTATTGCGTATCTTTTCCCTTTTTAACAGCATAGCCGATGCTTCCAGCCAATCCTCCCCATATGATGACCATACCGATAATCATTACGCTGATAGCTCCAGCACTCATATTATTTGACCTCCCTTGATTCGTTTTCTTGATAGGCATTTTCTGTTGTAGTTCTCCATCGAGTAGCAGACATAAGGAAGCCGATAATTAATGCTGCAGCCGCCACTGCCCATCCGGTAAATAAGATGAATGTATCACTATAACCTCCATAGTTTCCTGTTTCTGTCTCGAACCGCTGCAGGAGGTTTTGAGAGAACAAACCAAACATCATGTAGCCTAGAACAATTGGCGTGATGATCGTCAAACTAATCGTCCACCAGGAACCTAAACGGACATCCGATACTCCGTTGGCATGAGTTTGCAGATCTTTAAGACTGCGCAGGAACCAAGCAATAGCGATTACTTCAACCAAACCTGCAAGGGCTACACCAAACTGATTAATGAAATAGTCTACCGAATCGAGGAAGTTCAAGCCTCCCTGTGTTGCATACAATAAGGAAATAAGTGCTGCTAGTCCCCCGCCATATAAGACAGCCTTCCCTCTGGAAATGTTGAATTTATCGACAAGGCCGGAGATATATGTTTCCGATATGGACATAAGGGACGATAGCCCTGCCAAGACAAGTGAAGCAAAAAACAGGAATCCGAACAGTTCATTCATTGCAGGAAACTCATTGATGATGGCAGGAAAGACAACGAATGCCAACCCTACGCCACCGGCAACCACTTCATCTACCGCTACATTGGATTCCATGGCCATAAACCCAAGGATACCGAATACACCAATACCGGCCAACAGCTCAAAACTAGAGTTGCCGAACCCGACGATGAAGGCGTTATTCGTGATATCCGATTTCTTCGGCAGATAGCTGGAATAGGTGATCATAATGGCAAATGCGATGGATAAGCTAAAGAAAATCTGGCCATAGGCAGCTATCCAAACATCGGGTGACATGATCTGTGAAAAATCTGGTGCAAAAAATGCTTCCAGCCCGTCTACTGCTCCAGGAAGTGTAACAGCCCGCAATACAATAATAAGAAATATTAGTACTAATAACGGAATGAATATCCTGTTGGCAATTTCAATGCCTTTCTTTACACCTTTGAACAGGATGCCGAGCACCACAACCCAGACAATGATCAACGGAATGAGAACACCAGGAACAAATCCACCAACCTCGCCCGGTGCTGCTAAATTAAGATAATTGTTGAACAAAAACCCTTCCGTATCAGACCCCCAATTCAAATTGAATGAGAAGACCGAATAGGAAATAGCCCACGCGATGATGACGGAATAATACGTGGAAATCACAAAAGCAATCAGTACACCCCACCATCCGATCCACTCCGTCTTTTTATTCAATCTGCTGAAAGTCATCGGTGAGGACCCCCGGTATTTATGACCCATGGTAAACTCCATGATCAAAATAGGGATGCCGGCTGTAAGCAAAGCAAACAAGTACGGTATGAAAAAAGCTCCGCCACCGTTTTCATAAGCAACCGATGGAAATCTCCAGATATTCCCCAAGCCAACCGCAGAACCAACTGCTGCAAGGATGAATCCCGCCCTTGTCCCCCATTGTGAACGTGTATTCATTGTAGACCTCCCCCTCTGATTTTCCCGGTGCTATCATTAATCTATGCCTGATCTCACCTGGAAATGTTTAAATATTTTTATCTTTTAGATTTTAATAGTATTATAACGGTACTTTTATCCTATGTCAAAATAATAATTAAATTTTCCCAATTTTTGAGAAAGAAAAACACGTTCCTTCCATTTGCTTAAAGAAGGAACGTGTCATTTTATTTTTTACGCATGTAGATTAAGGATGCAATCAAGATAACCAGCCCTGCTGTCAACAGTAGGGAAAGCCATGCTTGGCTTGTCAATCCCAGCAATAGATAACCCGCGCCCGCTGCACCAGCGGCAATTCCGGCGTATGGAAGCTGGGTAATGACATGATCGATATGATTGGACCCTGCACCGGTGGACGAGAGGATGGTTGTGTCTGAAATAGGTGTGCAATGGTCCCCGAATACGGCTCCCGCCAGGACGGCGGCCAATGCTGGGAGCAGCATATGAATATCCGTGGTTACAGCTACCTCAGCTGCAATCGGCAGCATAATCCCGAATGTCCCCCAGGAAGTACCTGTGCCCACAGCCATCAATCCGGCTATCAAAAAGAAGATAAACGGAAGCATTGACCCACTCACATTCGCATCACTGACGACCTGTGCAAGGTATTCTCCGGTCTCGAGCGTACCTATAATCGATCCTATCATCCAGGCGAGAACCAGGATATAGATGGCAGGCAGCATGGTTTTGATACCTTCTGATAGGATTCTCCCCGTATTAGCCCGCGGTGCTTCCTGCATGAAATGCAGAATAAGACCAGTCATAACAGCTGCTGTACCACCAAGGAACAGGGAAAGATTGACATCCGTATTGGCAAACACAGCAAGGATATCAACTTCTCGCTCAGATGCCTGTGCTCCGGTCACAACCATAGCGGTAACCGTTACAACAATCAATACAATAATCGGTGCAAGCAAATGATAGACCTTGCCGGCTTGGTGTGGTTCAAAGGTATCACCCAAGTCGCCTGGTACGTTATCCTGGTCCGGGTTCAACAGTTGTCCTTCCTCTACAGCCCGTCGTTCATGCTTATGCATTGCTCCAAGATTCAACTGGAAATAGGCGGTTAAAAATACTAGAAGGAGAGCTGCCACTGCATATAGGTTGAGTGGCACCATCTGTAGAAAAGCAGAAAGAGGCTGATAGTCCGTTACCTCATTGGCAGCAAATAGTCCACCCAATATACCTATGATATAGGCACCCCAACTGGAAATCGGTGATATGACGGTAATTGGCGCTGATGTAGAATCAATGAAATATGCCAGCTTGGCTCGTGACACTCGGTGTCTATCCGTAATTGGCCGTGCGATTTGGCCCACAGCCAATGCATTGAAATAATCATCAATAAATATAATAAGTCCCAGTACTGGAGTCATCAGCTGGGCACCTTTCCTAGTCTTGATCCGGGCCATCATCCAATCCCCGAATGCGCGGCTACCACCGGAAGCTTGTAGAAGTGCGGTCATCATCCCCAGAAACAGCAGGAATGTGATCAACAGAATATTGCCTGTATTAATTGCTCCGTCCACTATAAAAATCGTATAGAACACATACCATATTTCTTCTATTGCACTCAGAATGGAAAACTCATGAATCATCAGAGCTCCTGCAACAATACCCACTCCGAGGGAGATGAGCACCTTCCTTGTAAGCAATACTAAAACCAGCATGATCACTGCCGGAATAATTGAAAAGATTGTTCCTTCCATCTTGTTACCTCCAAAAATGTATTTTCCTGTGCCTGAAAGATAACTAAAAGAAAACGGAAGAGATCGAAGACATCCTGTGACTTGCTGCCCTTAGGAAAAAAGGCACAAAAAAACAATGATAGAAAATAACCTATCATTGCACCACAATATACGTTATCCTCCATTTCGATCAGTAGTTCTCCATGCACAATTAAGCATGACAGTACATCCCTTCTTCAAAGATATACCAGCAATAATAAGGATGACCCTTACTATGCTTCGGCAAACAACCCTTCCAACAGCCATCTTCGTTGTCATCCTCCAGCTGTCTACTAATGTTCTCTGCACCTCTACCTCACCGATCTGATAAGGTTAAATTATTCAATTAACGATAATAATATACTAGATTTTCACTCATCCTGCAAGTCCTTTTTTGGAACGGCTATGGAGGGGCCGGAACCATTCCCGCCATAAAAATCCGGAACGTCCCCCATAATCGCTCCACTATCAATATATATTTCCGTCTGGACTGTCTTCACTTCTGTAGTGAATGGGATGACGATCTGTACATCTGCTTCCACATTCACATAAAGGGAAACCCACACCCCATTGATACCAAACTCTTCTTCTTCCCGTACTATATTGGTGCGTACACTTCCTACCAATTCCATGTTGACCGGTACGGTGGGCCCCAGATTAGCTAGCACTGTATTGCCCGTCACCTGGCCCAGAGGGATCTCCACAAGTGTCGGGTCATGCTCTGCTCTGTCCTCCGCTCCTTCACTGTAATCATAAGGATCGTGCAGAGAATAATCATATGTAATCGGGTCGCCCCTGTTTACATGCATAAAGAACTCTTCCACCCTGTCGGTGGCAACACGGTTGATTTCACTGACTACCGCCGAATTCCATCTATAGGTTGCTACGTTCCCTTCCTCATCGTAGGTGGCCTGCAATACTTCATCATAGTTGTAGCTTTCCGCAAATCTTACAGCCGAGTTGATTGCGCGGGTTGCGAATTCATCTGTTTTTATTTCCGCAATCTCCATTAATGTCGGTTCAATCCCTTCATCGATCAGCCAAATACTGAGAAAGACAAAAGCAGCGAAAAATACCGTAGTTATTAGGAACAAATTTTTCCTTGGAGGCGGTGAAAAACTCTTTTTGAAGCCCATTCTCCTTCTCAATGTCAACCCTCCTTACTATACGTTATGCTTGTATATAGAGGGGTAGACTTCTAATTATCAATTTGGAAGGCAGTATGGAAGCCAGTTTATATAAAAAAAATGTCTTCCAGAGTGGAAGACATTCAAGAGATTTTCAACAAGGCTTCTTTTCCAGTCATACCAGGCTCCCAGCCATATTCTTTGGAAGCATCTGTGATTTTTTCCAGGGGCGCATGAAGCAATTCTTCAATGGTTCTTACTCCGACTGCCCTTCCGGCAATGACGTTTCTTTTTCTCAACTTTTCATTTTCATTGAAGATATCCACGTCCAATGCTGCACACATAATATAACCGATGTCATTGGAAATCATGAGCAGATTGGTTTTAGGCAATTCAACTCGAATAGCTGTGAAAATCATCCCGTCAACCTCTAATGGATTCACTGTGATCATATCTGAAATGCCTCCTTCTTGATGACACTATATGTGTATGCATGGAGACATCAAAGTGTCACGCCTAAGAACCATACTCCTTCCGAAGAGTAACTGCCAATAGATCCCTGAGAAATTCCGGCAGAAAATAATCTTTTCTTTCCGATTTGGCAACCTCAGGGAGGAGCCTGCCAAATGTGAAGGTGTCAGCTGTCGCCACCTTGTATGTCCTATCCATATCCAACACTTCGCCGTTCTTCATCACTCTTTTGACATATTCGTCACCATCCGGACGGAAGCCGGTTTCAACCTTGAGTCCTGAGAAAATCATTCTCCCCAGGACTTCTCCCCGAAAGCCGAATCCTTTCAGTTTCAATTCCATAAAATCCTTCGTCAGTGAGGCACGGATGACTTCCAGTAATTCATCACCCTTAAGTTCCACTACCACCGGATTGATTGGATGCGGACAAATACGATGTATATCATGATAGGTTATATTTCCAGACGGAAAGTGATCCAAAAGCAGGCCAGCATTCAACATGGCAACATCTGCCTGTGTCCAATCCTTTACAGTTTCAGTCAACTGCTGCATCAATGGAGTATGGCCAAACCAGCTGATTTCTATCGGGTGCTGAATGTTCACTACGTTTTCCCCCATTATCTTCTCCGCGTGATCATGAAGTTCCAGCAGCTTTTGCTCTGTCTGCAGATCCTTGGCTACCTTTGTTATGTCCGTCGTATAGGCTTCCTTTTCTACAAGTTTTTTCTCCTGATGGTCCCATGTTAAGATGACCTCTCCAGCATAGGCACAGTGCTTGCCAGCTGCAGTGATCAATGTGTTGTTCACATGTTCACCATAGCGGAGCAGATGATGAGTGTGTCCGCCAATAATAACATCAATTTCCGGATGACGTCTTGCGATCTCCTGATCTTCATTCAAACCGAGATGGGAGAGAAGAATGATGATATCGGCAGATTCCTTCATCTCCTTGATGTACTCTTCCAATGCCGTATACTGTGAAGAAATATGCCAGCCCAACAATTCGTAGAAAGCATTGAATGGAGCTGTCAGGCCAATCATACCTATGTTGACACCGTTGAAGGAGGTTAGTGTAGTAATTGGCTTGAGCCAATCTGGAACACGATGATCCAAACTGTGCAGATTCGCACACACCACTTCGAATTCTGCGTGGTCATATAAATGGAATAAGTCATCATGTGCCAATGTAATCCCTTCATTATTACCGATGGTCGCCAAGTCATATCCCGCATCATTCAGGAGGCCTACATTCGCCTGCCCCATAAAGGCTTCTGCAATGGGGTGAACCCTGTCCACATGGTCACCTATATCGACCAACCAACAAGATTCTCCTGCTTCCAGCCTTTTTTCTTTAGCTTCTTTAAGATATCCTGCTGCTTTGGCCCATTGATCAAAATTACTATGTAGATCATTTGTATAATAGAAATATAATTTTTCCCGCATATGGCATACTCCTTACGAGACACCTTGAAGGATCATACGTATACCGATGACAATCAACAATAAACGAAGAATCCATTCCAGTGTCCTTCCATGTAATCTCTGATTCAAAGATGCACCCAACCTTCCACCAATCCAGGCTCCCGGTATAAAAAAGACTGCATACTGCCACATAATATGCCCGAGAGCAATATGAGTACCAGCACCGATCATACTTTGAAAAAGAATCATGAACATCGATGTAGCAGTAGCCAGATGTGCCGGAAGCCCAAAGATAAGAATCATCGCAGGAACCATGATGGATCCCCCTCCAATCCCGAACAAACCGGAGACGGTACCTACAAACAGAGATAGTAAAAAGGCTGGCCAGAATGTAACTTTATACTGGTATGTCCTCCCATCCAGCCAAAATGTACGGACTCCCCGCCCTTTGTTGGATGTTCTGCTGAGTGTTGCTCTCCGGAATAGGAAAAGAAGGGAAATGATAATCATCAAGATCCCGAAAAATAATAGGAACTGGTCCGTCTCAATAAATTGGTTCAACCAAGCTCCAAGGATTCCGCCAGGGATACTGCCCGACAAGAGCAGCAAACCCGTCCTAACATCAACTCTTCCTTTTTTGTAATAGGAAAGTGCAGAGGACAGAGCCGTGAACACCATAGCAACCAACGACATGCCGACAATAACCTGTGGTGTCGCCCAACTGAACGCTTCCATATATCCACTGAGAATCAATAGGCTGGGCACAAATATAATACCCCCGCCAAGACCAGCCAAACTTCCTACAAAAGATGTCATTAATCCAATGATCAAGCATATTACAAAAACCAAGGTCTACCACTTCAATTCTATGTAGTCTCTACTTATCTTAGCATTATTTTACTATAATTCCCATAATCACGGATAAAAAGAAAAAGCCCGCCTAAGCGGACTTTTCTGCAGTTGTTTATCCAATTGAACCTTCCATTTCGAATTTGATCAGGCGGTTCATTTCTACGGCATATTCCATTGGCAGTTCCTTTGTGAACGGCTCAATGAATCCCATCACGATCATTTCGGTTGCTTCTTCCTCACTTAAGCCTCTGCTCATCAGATAGAATAGCTGTTCTTCCGAAACCTTCGACACCTTCGCCTCATGCTCCAGCGAAATATTGTCGTTATAGATTTCATTATACGGAATCGTATCGGAAGTCGATTCATTATCCATAATCAAGGTATCACATTCGATATTCGAACGAGAACCGGATGCTTTACGTCCAAAATGAACCAAACCACGATAAGAAACTTTCCCGCCTTGTTTAGAGATGGACTTGGAGACAATGGAAGAATGCGTGTTTGGCGCCAGGTGATGCATTTTCGCACCTGCATCTTGTAATTGTCCTTTTCCTGCTAGCGCAATGGAAAGAGTATGACCCCTTGCACCTTCTCCCCTAAGCAGTACAGCAGGGTATTTCATGGTCAACTTGGAACCAATATTCCCATCAATCCACTCCATGGTTGCATTAGCATCACAGACTGCACGTTTAGTCACAAGGTTATAGACATTGTTGGCCCAGTTCTGGATAGTTGTATAACGGCAATATGCGTCTTTCTTCACAATAATTTCAACTACAGCACTATGCAGGGAATTGGTCGTATAGACTGGTGCAGTACAACCCTCTACATAATGCACAGAAGCTCCTTCATCCACAACGATCAGGGTACGCTCAAATTGCCCCATATTTTCGGAATTAATCCGGAAATAAGCCTGTAATGGTGTTGAGGTCTCTACCCCTTTCGGCACATAGATGAACGACCCACCAGACCATACCGCAGAATTAAGGGCTGCGAACTTATTGTCTGAATATGGAATGACTTTTCCGAAGTGCTCACGGAAGAGATCTTCATTTTCTTTTAATGCTGTGTCTGTATCTTTAAACACAATACCCAGATCTTCCAGGTCTTCCTTCAGGCTGTGGTAGACTACTTCAGATTCATATTGCGCGGATACCCCAGCCAGATACTTCTGCTCTGCTTCCGGAATCCCAAGTTTGTCGAAAGTCTGCTTGATTTCGTCAGGCACTTCGTCCCAAGACTTCCCTTGCCTTTCGGATGGTTTGACATAATAGACGATTTCGTCAAAATCCAAGCCTGTCAAATCCCCGCCCCATTGAGGCATTGGGCGCTCGTAGAAATGCTCCAAAGCTTTAAGGCGATATTCCAACATCCATTCAGGTTCTTCTTTCAACCTGGATATCTCTTCAACTACTGTTTGTGTCAAACCGCGTTCTGTTCGGAAAACGGAAACGTCTTTGTCAGAAAACCCATATTTATACTCATCAATTTCCGGCATTTCTTTTGCCATTCAAAAAACCTCCTTTAGGTGTCTAAAAGCTTACGTTGCCTCTAGTCTTCCTTTACACCTTTTTCCATCGCTTTCCACGCCAGGGTTGCACATTTGATCCGGGCTGGGAACTTGGATACTCCCTGAAGGGCAGCGACCTCCCCAAAATCATCGTCTTCAATTTCTATATCCTCACCGAGCATCATTTTGGAAAAGTCATCAGACATCCCCAATGCTTCCTCGGCTGTTTTCCCTTTTACAGCTTGGGTCATCATAGAAGCGGAAGACATGCTGATGGAACAGCCCTCCCCTTCAAACTTGGCGTCTTTCACGACCCCGTCTTCCAGTTGCAGCTGCAGTTGGATACGATCCCCGCACGTAGGGTTGTTCATATCAACTGTCAACACGTCACCTTCGATAGAGCCGCGGTTGCGCGGGTTCTTATAATGATCCATGATGACCTGTCTGTATAGTGTATCAAGGTTATTTAAAGACATTACCAAAATACTCCTTTGTTTTCAATAGTCCATCAACCAAACGGTCAACATCTTCATTGGTATTATATAAATAAAAGCTGGCTCGTGCAGTTGCTGAAACATTCAGCCACTTCATCAGCGGCTGTGCACAGTGGTGGCCTGCCCTAACTGCAATACCCTCTGCATCCAGTGCAGTTGCTGCATCATGCGGGTGGACATCATCCAAGTTGAAAGTGACGAGTGCTGCACGATGCTCTGGTCCATATACTTGTATTCCATCAATTGTACGCATTTGTTCCATCGCATAATCAGCAAGCTTTTGTTCATGGTCTGTGATGGCATCCAAACCGATCTCATTGAGGAAATCAATGGCAGCCGCCAGACCGACTGCGCCGGCAATGATAGGTGTTCCACCTTCAAACTTCCAAGGGAGCTCTTTCCAGGTGGAATCATACAGATCTACAAAATCAATCATCTCCCCACCAAACTCCACTGGCTCCATATCCTCCAGGAGGTGGCGCTTTCCATACAAAACACCAATCCCGGTAGGTCCGCACATTTTGTGGCCGGAGAAACAATAGAAGTCACAGTCCATATCCTGTACATCCACTTCTAGGTGAGGTGCTCCCTGAGCTCCGTCAACCAAGAGGACCGCACCATGATCATGGGCAATCCCTGCAATTTCCTTGATTGGGTTGATTGTACCGAGAACATTGGACACATGAGTCACGGCCACTATTTTTGTATTGCTGGTAACTGTTTCCCGTACATCCTCCAAGGTAATCGTCCCATCTTCCTGAAGAGGAATGTACTTGAGTGTAGCACCAGTTGCTTTAGCTGCCTGCTGCCATGGAATGATGTTACTGTGATGTTCCATTGGTGTGATGACAATTTCATCACCAGTTGTCAAATTCGCACGGGCATAGCTGTATGCCACCGTGTTGATTGCTGTAGTCGTTCCCCTAGTAAAGATAACTTCCGCTGTGTTTTCTGCATTAATGAATTTCCGCACTGTGTCCCGTGCGCCTTCATATTTTTCCGTTGCTCTTGAACCCAAGGTATGGACGCCCCGGTGAACATTGGAGTTGTCCTGCCTATAATATTCGTTGACGGCTTCGATAACAGCTCTTGGTTTCTGTGAAGTGGCAGAAGAGTCCAGGTACACAAGCGGGCTTCCATTTACTTCTTGGTCAAGTATCGGAAACTGTTCACGGATTGACTTTACATCCATTAGTAAACTTTCCTTTCAATAACCTGTGTCAGTTGATTTTTCACGGATTCTATCGGCAGTTGCGTTACCACTGGCGCCAGGAAGCCATGGATCACAAGGCGCTCTGCTTCCTGTTTAGAGATTCCGCGGCTCATCAAGTAATACATCTGGATCGGGTCGACACGACCGACTGAAGCAGCGTGACCTGCCGTTACATCGTCCTCATCAATGAGTAGAATTGGGTTCGCATCCCCGCGTGCTTTTTCGCTTAGCATCAATACACGGGACTCCTGTTCAGAGTTAGCCCTTGTACCGCCATGTTCAATTTTTCCTATGGCATTGAAAATGGTGGAAGCTCTATCCCTCATCACACCACGTTGCAGGATATAGCCGTTGGAATCTTTGCCATGCTGTACAATACTGGATGTGAAGTTCTGTGTCTGTTTTCCTCGGCCGACTGACACTGCTTTTGCTTCAGAAGTAGAATTGTCTCCGACAAGGTGTGTAATGTTTTCAGATACTGTATTTCCGTCATTCATTTGCCCTAAAGCCCAGTCGATGGCTGCATCACGGTAAGCAACACCTCTGCGATTCACATAAGTGGTAGTCCCTGCAGCAAAGTTGTCAACCGCACCATATGCCACACGGGCATTATCGTTTGCGATGACCTCTGTAACAATATTGGCCACTGTTTCTTGTTCTGCATTATGGGAAATATAGTTCTCCACATAGGTCACAGAACTGCTTTCTTCCGCCACCACGAGCACATGATTGAATAAGGAAGTTTCCGGGTTTTCCTGCCAGAAAACTGCTTGAATCGGTTCATCGATCTGCACATTTTTCGGCACATACAGGAAAATGCCACCGTTCATCAACGCTGCATGCAAAGCTGTCAGTCTATGCTGATCAACAGCAACAGCATCCTTCATATAATATTTTTCCACTAATTCGTTGTGTTCGTTCATAGCGGTAAATATATCTGTGAAAATAACACCTTTTTCCTTCAATTCCTCACTGAGTGTTGCATAAGCTACAGAATGATTGCGCTGTATTAGAAGATTCTCAGGCAAATGGTTTTCATCAAAGTAGGCTTGAAGGTCTTCTGGGAACTCTTTAACGGAAGCCACCGCGTTCCCTTCCAAATACTCATGATTGAACTTGGAGAAATTCCATTTGCTGATATTGGTCTTATCAGGTTTGGGCATTTCCAATGAATCAGCCTGGTCCAGCGCTTGAAGACGTAAGTTCCGCATCCATTCCGGCTCATTTCTTTTTTGTGAAAACTGTTCGATATAATCTTTGTCAAATGGCAGCTTTGTTTCTACAGTCATAGTTACCCCTCCTAACAATTACGCGTTCTGCTCAACTGTTTCGTCTTCAATGCCCAGTTCATCTTTCACCCAGTCATAGCCTTCATCTTCCAAGCGTTTGGCAAGTTCTGGTCCACCAGATTTAACGACACGGCCTTGCATCATGATATGCACATAATCCGGTGTGATATAGTTTAGCAGGCGCTGATAGTGGGTAATAATCAAGGTACCAAAGTTTTCATCACGCATTTTATTGATCCCTTTGGAAACTACTTTCAGTGCATCGATATCAAGTCCGGAATCAATTTCATCAAGGATTGCGATCTCAGGTTTCAGCAACATCAATTGCAGGATTTCATTACGTTTTTTCTCCCCGCCTGAGAAACCTTCATTGAGGTAACGTTGTGCCATATTTTTGTCAATTTCCAAATAATCTAGCGCGCCATCCATTTCTTTGATGAATTTCATCAATGGAATTTCATCGCCTTCTTCACGGCGTGCGTTTATGGAAGAACGGAGAAAATCAGATGTGGTTACTCCGCTGATTTCACTTGGGTATTGCATGCCCAGGAAAAGTCCTGCACGGGCACGTTCATCCACTTCCATTTCCAAAACATCTTCACCGTCTAGAGTTACGGATCCTTCCGTAATTTCATATTTAGGATGTCCCATGATTGCTGAAGCCAATGTTGATTTTCCTGTACCATTCGGCCCCATCACGGCGTGGAATTCCCCACCTTTTATCGTAAGGTCTACCCCTTTTAATATCTCTTTATCCTCAATAGAAACATGAAGATTCTTGATTTCCAATACTGATCCAGCCATATTGATACCTCCAAAACTAATGTTATTTCAAATGAATATACTATCCATTCTCAATCTATTCTCATTCCAATCTTAAAGCATTTCGAATGTATTATCAACTTTTTAAGATAAGATTGTTCCACACCTTTGTTTCATGGTGTGCCAGTTTTCCAGCCCTGTTAAAAAGCCGGCCCCCGTGCGGGGTACCGGCTTTTCGCAAATCTATAGGTTATTAGCAAATTCAGCAGTCAATCGCTTGGATCTCGCGTACTCTTTCTCTCTTCTTCTTTCCACTTCCAGCCGTTTGTCCAACTTCCTCTCATACTCTGCAAAGCAAACTCGGTTAGATTGCTCCATACCTTTTTCCATTTCTGAGGTGTAGTTCAAACTTATTCCGCTGTCAATAGGGAATCATCCTTTCGGTTTATTTAACATTTATTATGTTAACACAAGGACTATTCCCCCTACAAAGCCGCTATAAACCCCTATGAACTTCTGAAGATTGATATACCCTGCACACATTGCTCACAATTTAGAATCCAGCCACATTGAACAAATTACTGGAAAATGCTAATAAATCCTTTGAATTTGCAGAAAAATTAATTATCTCCACCTACGGGAACGATGGCACCTTCATATTCTTCCAGGATGAAGTCTTGAATCTCTTCTGATTGCAAGACCTCAACAAGCCGATTCAATTCTTCCTTATCCGCATCTTCAGATTTGACGGCAACAACATTGACATACTCTGAGTCTTCCCCTTCAATGAACAGGGCATCTTCCAGGGGATTCAAGTCAGCTCCGATCGCATAGTTGGTATTAATGGCAACCAGCGCATTTTCCTCATTATGATACAACTCAGGCAGGAACTCAGCCGCATAATCTGGTGAAAATTCCAGGTTCTTAGGATTCTCTTCAATATCCTCTAAAGTTGCCTCGGATTTTTCCACATCTTCTTTCAGTGTAATAAGCCCGGCAGATTCAAACAAGGAAAGGATCCGTCCATGGTCAGGTATGGAGTTGCTCATGATGACTTCCGTTCCTTCCTCGATAGCATCCACACTTTCTATTCCTTGGGAGTAGACTCCCATAGGCTCCACATGTACTCCACCGATGGATTCCAAGTCATATCCAGTATCTGAAATGGTTTGTTGCAGGAATGGAGTATGCTGGAAATAGTTTGCATCCAACTCTCCATTCGCCAAATCATCATTCGGCAGCACATAGTCCTGGTATTCCTCAATATTCAAGATAATGCCATCTTCTTCCAACAGCGGCTTAGCCTGTTCCAGAATCTCCGCATGTGGCGTACTTGAAGCACCAACCGTTATTTCCGTTGTTTGGTTCTCCCCGCTATCAGATGTATTGTTGTCTTCTGTTTCTCCTCCACCACAGGCTGCTAACAGCAGGATGAATAAAACAGATAAGAGCAAAGCAATCTTTTTCATTCTTTTCTCCCCTTTTTTTGAAAAATTTATGAATGTGAACAGTGTACCCAGTGTACACCAATATTCATCGCTTATCCAGCTTCCTTGTAATGTAATCTCCTACGAATTGGAAGAGGAAAACTATAAGTACGATGACAACCGTACAAAGGAATACCACGTCAAAGTCCCTGCGTTGGAAACCAAAATAATAGGCATAATTTCCGAGACCGCCGGCACCGATTACTCCAGCCATTGCTGTATAACCTATTAAAGCAATAGCTGTTACCGTAAGGCCTGAGACAAGGGCTGGCATGGACTCAGGAAGCAGCACTTTGAAAATGATCGTACTCGTCTTCGCTCCCATCGCCTTTGCAGCCTCGACAACACCCTTTTCCACTTCTCTTAAAGCTATTTCCACCAGTCGTCCATAAAACGGAGCAGAGCCTATAATCAATGCTGGCAAGGCAGCATTAGGTCCCCGTATCGTTCCAACCAGAAAATCCGTAAAAGGGAACAACAGTAGAATAAGTATAATGAATGGAATAGCACGGAAAATATTCACCAGTGAGGCCACAATAAAATTAATATATTTATTCTGCCATATTCCATCCTTGCTTGTAAGATACAACATCAATCCCAGTAGGATACCGAATATACATGTACCAACCAAAGCTAGAATTGTCATATAGAATGTTTCATAAGTTGCTATCCAGAAATCTTCCATTTGTATATTTGGAAATAAGTCAGCCATCTTCACGTATAACCTCCACTTCCACCGAGGTCTGCTCATGAACAAAAGCGACGGCTTTTTGAACTTCTTGATGATCCCCGTTTATCTGAACATACAGCGTCCCGTATGCGCCACCTTGTGTCTGTGTGATTTTCCCCTGCAATATATTGATATCCACGTCGAACTCCTTGGACAACTTGCTGATCAAGGCCTGATTGGTCGTTTCTCCCAAAAAGTGGAAGCGGATGATGTTGCCTCCTGCAGAGCTCTGCACAAGCTGACCCACACTATCTTCGTCCTGTTGGTTACCCATAACTTGCTCTACAAACTTTTTGGTTACCGGCTGTTTCGGACGTGAAAACAGCTCCAAGACGTCTCCCTGTTCTACGACCCTTCCCTTTTCCATTACTGCCACCTGTTTGCAGATTTTGCGTATTACATGCATCTCGTGGGTGATAAGAATGATGGTCAATCCCAACTGTTGATTGATATCCACCAGCAAATCAAGGATGGAATTGGTCGTCTCCGGGTCAAGAGCCGAGGTTGCTTCGTCGCAGAGCAGCACTTTGGGGCGATTGGCCAGCGCCCTGGCGATCCCTACCCTCTGTTTTTGTCCACCACTCAATTGGGCTGGATACGCATTTTCCCTTCCTGAAAGACCTACCAACCTGATTAGCTCATCTACACGTGAGTCACGATCTTTTTTGGGAACCCCTGCAATTTCCAGTGGAAATGCAATATTATCTTTCACTGTTCTGGACCAAAGTAGATTAAAATGCTGAAAGATCATCCCGATATCCTGTCGTGCCACCCGCAATTGCTTGTTGTTTAGGGACGTAATTTCCCTATCGTCAATCACGATTTTTCCGGAGGACGGTTCCTCCAATCGGTTCAACAGTCTGACAAAGGTACTCTTCCCAGCCCCGCTATAGCCGATCACTCCGAAGATATTCCCTTCTTTGATGTCCAGCGTCATGTCATCGACTGCAGTTATTTCCTGTTTATCTGTTTTGAAATATTTACTTAGGTTCTCTATGGAAATCACGATAATCCTCCCTTCTGTGATGCTATGGATAGTATGTACTATCGATGCTTGTTTAAAAAACATAAAAAAAGCCTTTCCGCAAGAGAACAGAAAGACGTCAGTTTATGCCTTTTCGTTCTCTTATCTGTCAAAGATATTCTTTGCAGGAATTGGCACCTTTCAAATATCACTGTATTTGAAGGTTGCCGCGGGTTCACTGGGCCAGTCCCTCCACCGCTCAAGATAAGAGTTGAAAATTATTCAATTAAGAACAGATAAGAAAAATCCTATCATACTTGACTCACTGTGTCAATGGTATATTTCCTATTGGTGTTGGAATAACTCTGGCTTGTATTTCATTAAATAACTGTATATATTCGGAATGGAGTGGAAAGTGTAAACTTTTTCCTTCCACTCACCATCTTCTTTTATGAGTAGGCATGGCACACTCTCAATCTGCTTCTCCTGCATGAATTCGGGATGCAGGGAAGCGTTCATTTCAAAGAAGATATCCTGCTTATGCACACTTTCTATTTTTTCCAACATCCCGCGGGCAAGCTGGCATGTCCCGCAAAAAGGGGTGTAAATATACAGGAGGAATTTTTCCTGATCTGCTGTTTCATTGGTAAATTGTTTCAATCCTCTCACCCTATACTAAAAAGATCGGGTTCACCTCTATATGCTTGCTTACTAATGCCGTGGCTAGAATATTTTCAGGTGTTGTGGCCACCTCGCGGTACTCACTGCTGACAAAAATATGCTCTGCATGGGGAAGTTCCCTGGACAGCTGCTTCCTCAGCTTCATGCCGGATGCGTCTTCGTCCACTAAAATGATGACCTCTTTGTGGTCCAAATCATATGTTTCCAGTAATTCATCCAGACGTTCCACGCCCAATGTTCCATGCGTACAGACAATTGTCACATCATCTGTAATCAGTTTCTGAATCTGCCGCTTATCGGTCAACCCTTCAACGATAATCACCTTATCGGTCTCATGCGTTATCATCCCATAGCACTCCTTATGAAATCAAGCAAGAAGCTTATTTACTTTAATATATGATAAAAACATGGCTGACTATACACTTATTAGCGTGTTAGCCAGCCCAATTTTCGGTAATTCAGTCCTCTTCCGTAATTTCTGCGTACTGTTCAGGGGACAGGAGGTCATCCAGCTCTGATGTGTTGGAAGGTTCAATTACGACCATCCAAGCTTTTTCATAAGGAGATTCATTAACAAATTCAGGACTATCCTCTAGATCTTCGTTGATTTCTACAACTTTTCCACTTACTGGAGCATACAATTCAGATACTGTCTTGACGGATTCCACACTGCCGAATGGTTCATCGACGGCCAGTTCATCTCCAGGCTCTGGGAGTTCGACAAATACGATGTCACCCAATTCATCTTGAGCAAAATCGGTGATGCCTACACGCACGTTGTCTCCCTCTTTTTTTATCCATTCATGTTCTTTTGAATACAGCAGATCTTTTGGTAAGCTCATTCTCAATCCCTCCAAATTTTTAATCCACTACCACTATACAAGTTAACTCTTTTTTTTGCTACCATTTATCTAATAGTTCAGCCAAGTCTCCGAGAATTCATCTTCTTTGAATCCTACGGTCACATACTCGTCATCGGTTACAATCGGACGCTTGATCAGCATGCCGTCAGAAGCCAGAATCTCAGCCATTTCCTCGTCCCCGGCATTCTTTATTTTATCCTTTATGTTCAGTTCGCGGTATTTTTTACCGCTAGTATTGAAGAATTTCTTAGCAGGGAGGCCACTCTTGTCCATCAACTCCAAAATCCTCTGTTTGGAAGGCGGCTCTTCTACTATATGTATTGGTTCATAGTCCACTTCATTCTCTTCCATCCATTTCTTTGCTTTTCGGCAAGTACCACATTTCGGATACCAATAGAAAGTTACTGCCACTATATTTCCCCCTTCCTTTTTCATTAATATTCTATCATGTTTATGCTTCGTAATTCCATTTTCTGCTCATTTACTAGGAAAGAACCCCGGGGGTACGATAACTTTATCACATGGATATGGGAAACACGGATTGCAATCCATGCGCTTCCGGTCGATAAAGCATGGAAAAGGTTTAGAGAGCCTCTCTAAACCTTTTCCAAATAGCATATTTTAAAACTTGTCTGACCCTGTCTATACGATATATTTCTCTTCTTTGATAATTTCAGAAGCAATCTCCCGCTTCTTGCCAATAACATTGGTCGGTGTATGACGCGTCAGCTTTCTGAGTGAAGACAGCATAGTCCTCAACGTGTCGCCTTCCTCTACTGCAATTAACGTTTCTTTTGCATCTGCTTCCATCCGGTTGAATGCTTCTTGTACGTATACCTGAGTGTATAGAAGCTTTTGTTTATTCTTTTCCTCTCCTGTTTTATTGATCGCCTTTTCCGTCCGAAGAATGGCAGCTTCCATATTATATACTTCTGCCGTCATATCCGCTATATTCACTAGAAGTTCTTGCTCACCTTCTATTTTTTTCATATACTTCTGGGCAGCAGTTCCTGCAGCAAGCAAAACCATCTTCTTAGCATTCTTCAGCAAATACTTCTCCTGATCTAATACGCCCTCTCCAAACTCTTCCGGCATCATCATGACAAGTTCTTCCTGGAGCCCTTGGGCTTTTTGAAGCAGTGGAAGTTCTCCCTTCATGGCCTTTTTCAGCAGCGTACCAGGTACTAGGAGACGGTTGATCTCGTTCGTTCCTTCAAAGATACGGTTGATCCGGGAATCACGGTACATCCGCTCCACTTCATACTCCTGCATAAAGCCATACCCGCCATGCAGCTGAACCGCTTCATCGACTGCGTGGTCAAGAAGCTCTGTTGCCATATATTTACCCATCGAGCATTCAATCTGGTACTCGGCAATCGCTCTGGCAACTTCCCTTCCATCTTTCAGCTGTTCATCTGTCAAAGAACCCATCCGTTGCTCAAACAATCCCACTGTCCGATACACGGCACTCTCATTCGCATAAATCTCCGATGCAATGGTACCCAATTTCTCCTGTGTCAGAGAAAAGCTGGATATAGGGGTGTCGAACTGTTTCCGCTGATTCACATATTTCACTGCAACCTCCAACGCATTTTTTGCACCGCCTACACCCCCAATCGCCAACTTATAGCGCCCTACATTCAAAATATTGAAAGCAATGACATGGCCGCGGCCTTTTTCCCCAAGCAGATTTTCAACAGGAACTTCTGCATCCTCAAGGATGAGGGTTCGTGTGGAAGAGCTCTTGATGCCCATTTTCTTCTCTTCTGCGCCTGTCGATACCCCTGGATAGTCCCTCTCCACAATAAATGCCGAGAAATGCTCCCCATCTATTTTTGCATATACAATGAAGACATCGGCAAAAGCAGAGTTGGTGATCCATTGCTTCTCCCCGGACAAAATATAATGGGTACCCTCATCGTTAAGCTTTGCAGTGGTCTTCGCTCCCAGCGCATCCGACCCGGAACTCGATTCAGTAAGAGCATATGCAGCAATGAGTTCGCCCGAAGCTAACTTAGGAAGGTATTTCTGCTTTTGTTCTTCATTTCCGAAGAAAACAATAGGAAGAGAGCCGATTCCGACATGCCCGCCATGTGTTATGGAAAAACCTCCGGCACGGGAGAACTTTTCAGTGATTAAAGAAGAACTGATTTTATCCAGACCAAGTCCCCCATATTCCTCAGGGACATCTGCTCCCAACAGTCCCAATTCCCCAGCCTTCTTTAGCAAGTTCACTGAATGTTCAAATTCGTGGTTTTCCAGATTGTCAATTTTCGGAACGACTTCTCCATCTACGAAATCTTCCGTTGTTTTAGCGATCATCCGATGTTCTTCTGTAAAATCCTCCGGTGTAATGATATCTTCTCCGTTAAAATCTTCCACCAGGAAGGAACCGCCTTTGAAAAGTCTCTCTTTCGTTTCTCCCATATAGAATCTCCCTCTCTATTATAAATTCATATATCTAGATAAGTTCAAAAACACCAGCAGCTCCCATACCTCCACCTATGCACATGGTGACCACTCCAAATTGTTCATTTCGGCGCCTCATTTCATGAATCAGGCTCAAGGTCAGTTTCGTACCTGTCATACCAAGCGGATGACCAAGAGCAATCGCTCCCCCGTTAACATTCACCTTGTTTATGTCTAGGTCAAGTGCTTGGATCACACGTATGGACTGAGAAGCGAAAGCTTCATTAAGCTCAAAGAGGCCGACATCTGAAATTTCCAGACCTGCAATTTTCAGAGCTTTTGGGACAGCCTCTACAGGTCCTACCCCCATAATTTCCGGTTCCACGCCTGCTACTGCAAACGCACGGAACTTCGCCATTGGAGCCAAGCCTTCCGCTTTTGCTTTTTCACGATCCATCAAAAGTACGGTTCCTGCTCCGTCACTCATTTGCGAGGAATTGCCCGCGGTAACAGAACCTTTTACGTGAAATGCCGGCCGAAGCTTTGCCAACACTTCTTGGGTCGTATCCTTTCGTACACCTTCGTCCCTGGCAAAGACTTGCACTTTCTCTTCTATCCTATTCTTCTTTCCAACAATCCTTTCTTTTACTTCCACTGGGACAATTTCGTCATCAAACTTTCCTCCCATGACTGCCTCTGCTGCCAGTTTATGGCTTCTAACCGCAAAAGCATCCTGATCCTCACGTGAAATATGAAAACGATTGGCTACTTCTTCGGCAGTATGCCCCATCCCCATGTAGTAGCCTGGAGCGTCTTGAACCAAACTAGGATTCGGCTTGATGACATGGCCACCCATAGGAATAAGACTCATCGATTCAGCCCCGCCTGCAAGGATGGTGTCACTGGACCCGACCATAATGCGCTCTGCCCCAAATGCAATTGCCTGCAGACCTGATGAGCAATACCGGTTGATTGTGATCCCGGGCACCTCATTCTTTAAACCCGCGAGCCCCGCAATATTACGAGCCATATTCATGCCTTGCTCCGCCTCAGGCATCGCTGTTCCAATAATGACATCATCTATATTCCCGTCATAGCCGTCTGCGCGCCTTAATGTCTCTTTTACTGTCAATGCCGCCAGGTCATCCGGTCGACTCCCGGCTAACGACCCCTTATTAGCCTTTCCTACAGGGGTCCTAGCTCCTGACACAATTACTGCTTCCTTCACGTTCCCTTCCCCCTTTATGTTAATTGCGTAATGGCTTGCCTTTTACCAGCATGTGCTGCATCCTGGTTTGGGTCAGCGGCTCCCCGATCAGACTGAGGAATGCTTCCCTTTCCAGATCCAACATTACTTGTTCATCAATCAAAGAACCCTCCCTAATTCTGCCTCCGGAAAGCACATGGGCCAATTTTTCTGCGATTTTCACATCATGGGCCGTTGCATACCCGCTGTTTTGCAGTGTTTTAGCACCAAGCAACATCAACGCGTAGCCTGCGTTTCCTACGACAGGTACTTTTTCCGGTGCCGGGGCTCGATATCCCGCCTCCGCTAATGCCAGAGCTCTTTTCTTGGCATCAAACAGCAAGTGGTCCGGATTTGCGCTGATTCTGTCGTTAGTATTGAGGAAGCCATTTTCCCGGGCCTCTGCCGCCGATTCGGAAACCTTGGCGGTTGCCACTTTTTCAAAAACATCGTTCGCTATTTTCATCAAATCGATGTCGACTCCATTCGGAAGGTTTCGCAGTTCCTTCAAATAAAGTTCCTTGGTCCCTCCTCCGCCGGGGATCAGCCCAACACCAACTTCCACGAGACCCATATAAGTTTCCAGAGAAGCCTGGATGGCTGCGGCAGGCAGTGCCACTTCCGCTCCCCCACCAAGGGCCATATTGAACGGTGCTGCAACTATCGGTTTCGTTGAATACTTTATATTCATGGTCATTTCCTGAAATTTCCTTATCACCAATTCCAGTTCATAGAAATTGTCATCTTGCGCTTCCAAGAGCATCATCGCAAGGTTTGCACCGACACAGAAGTTCTTTCCTTGATTCCCGATGACAAGCCCATCATAGTTCTGATCCACTTCTTCCAATGCGCTGTTTACCATCTGAATGATATCCAGACCAATGGCATTGTTTTGGGAATGGAATTCCAAACAGGCGATGCCATCACCGAGGTCAATCAAGCTTGCACCAGAATTTTTCCGTAATGCTCCCTGTGTTGATTTCAAATTTTTCAAGTCAATGTGTCTTGGGTTGTCTTCTTGTCGTTGATAGCCTCCTCGATGTAGGTAATACTGGGATCCATCTTCTTTTTGGTAAAAGGATTCATAACCATCGGACAACATATCATGGACCCATGAAGGTACGGTATCGCCCTCTTGCTCCATCCG
Organism: Virgibacillus xinjiangensis; assembly: GCF_042643145.1. Classification (NCBI taxonomy): domain Bacteria; kingdom Bacillati; phylum Bacillota; class Bacilli; order Caryophanales; family Bacillaceae; genus Virgibacillus; species Virgibacillus xinjiangensis. The sequence continues at coordinate 83,780 of NZ_JBHRSA010000049.1, read as the reverse complement.
TTCGACTGTGGCAGATACCCCAATAGCATCCCAAAGTTCAAAAGGACCAAGCTCCCATCCAAATCCCCATTTCATCGCCTGGTCAATGGAAACAATATCATCAGCTATCTCACCCAGCAGGTCAGCAGAGTAGATGAGTACAGGTTTAAGTACAGACCATACAAGGTCTCCTGCTCTGTCCCCAGTCGCTCCTACAAGCGCTTTCAATTTATTCCCGGTGCCTTTCTGCTGTTTTGCCATTTCTGTTGCAGCAGTTTTCAATTTTTTCCTTTCTTGGTATTGAAGAGTTTTCGGATCTAATTCGTAAATGCTGCTGCCGCCATTTTCCTTCTTCTTATGATAGAATCCTTGCCCGTTTTTAGCTCCGAGCCAACCCTTCTCCAGCATTTCCTTCATAAAAGAGGGAACATCGAATATTTCCTTTTCCTTTCCCACGACCTGTTCGTGAACATTTCCAGCAACATGGATGAACGTATCAAGACCGACAACATCCAAGGTACGGAATGTGGCACTTTTCGGCCGTCCAATCATCGGCCCGGTAACAGAGTCAACTTCACCGACACTATAGTTCGAATCCAGCATCTCTCTTACCGTAACAAGCAGCCCATATGTTCCAATCCTGTTCGCAATGAAATTCGGTGTGTCCTTCGCTTCCACGACACCTTTCCCCAACACATTCTCACCAAATTCTGCTATGAATTGGACAATATCAGAGTCGGTATGACTTGTAGGAATAATCTCCAACAGTTTTAAATAACGCGGTGGGTTAAAGAAATGCGTACCCAGAAAGTGACGCTGAAATTCCTTGGATCTACCTTCTGCCATAGCTTCAATGGAAATACCAGAAGTATTGGAGCTGACAATAGCCCCTTCTTTTCGGTGTTCTTCCACTATTGCCATCACTTTTTTCTTTACAGCCAAATCCTCTGTCACCACTTCTATAATCCAATCGGCTTGATGTAGTCTTTCCAAGTCATCTTCCATGTTACCGGTTTCAATCAACTCCAGGTTCTTCCGAGTGGTGACCGGTGAAGGCTTCTGTTTCAGCAATGCTTTCTTGCTCTGTTCCGCCAAACGATTGCGCACCGCCCTATCCTTCGTGGTCAAACCTTTTCTCTTTTCATGCTCGGTAAGCTCTCGAGGCACTATATCAAGCATAACTACCGGTATACCTATATTAGCTAAATGTGCAGCAATGCCAGACCCCATTACACCGGACCCAATAACCGCTGCCCGATTAATTGATCGTTTCATCTTACTTCCCCCAATCTGTTTTGAATGAATACTCATTCATTATCAGCCAAAAAATAAATGATAGTTCCCTATCCATCTATATACTACTATAGGCTATATTCAGACATTTCGCAATAAAAATTTTGCCTTTTTTTAATACCAAATAGCGGCCTTCTGGGTGGAAGGCCGCTTCCCATATTATACGACTATTTCATATCCTTGATCTTCTACGGCTTTGCGCATATCGTTTACGGTCACTTGAGCATCATCATAGGTAACATCCACCCGGTTTGTACCCAAGTTCACTTCTACGCCAATGACTCCCTCCAATTCCTGCAAGGCTCCTTCAACGGCCCGTTCACAATGGCTGCATGTCATCCCTCTTACATCTAAAGTTGCTTCCATGTTGTTTCGCCTCCTTCATCAATATTCTTATGGAACTTTTCCCTTTTTGCAGATCGTGGAAACCATCTCTACCTTTTTTCAGCACTTCATTCGTAACCATTCCTATTTACAGAACGTAATGATTACGATATGATATGGAAAGAATTTAAATGTAAGACTTGCAAGAGAATACTGCACGGACATCTTGCAGATCATTCAATAACTGCACATACTACAGGATAGTGGAAAGAATGGAGGACGAAAGATGGCAGAATCAGTAGTATCCATGAAGGACGTAGCATATGCCTATGATAAAAAAAATGTTTTGGAAAATATAAATTTTGACATACCAAGGGGGTCCTTCATGGGACTGGTTGGGCCAAATGGCGGGGGAAAAACCACGCTCATCAAATTGATTCTCGGCCTCCTTGAACCGGACCACGGTACAGTTGAACTGTTGGGAAAACGCATCAATAAATTTAAAGACTGGAATAAAATCGGTTTCGTATCCCAAAAAGCCAACTCTTTCAATAAAGGATTCCCTGCTACTGTCTATGAGGTAGTATCCATGGGATTGACTGCCAAGATAGGTTACCTGAAGTTCTTCAACAAACAGCATAAAGAAAAGATCCTCCAGGCCATCGATCAGGTTGGCATGCTGGAATATGCTCATACCAATATAGGCAACCTTTCCGGGGGCCAACAACAACGTATTTTCATTGCTCGATCATTAGTGAATGATCCCGAATTGCTTATTCTAGATGAACCGACTGTCGGGGTGGATGTAGAAAATGTCAAACGTTTTTATGATCTCCTTCACCGTTTGAACGGAGAGCAAGGTATTACGCTGCTGCTTGTAACCCATGACACGGGCACAATGACCGAGCATGCATCAGATATTGTCTGTTTGAACCGTAGACTCCATTTTCATGGAAAATCTGAGGAGTATACTTCACTTACCGAGAAAGACTGGTCCAATTTTTACGGTCACCCGGTCAATTTCGTTACACATGAGCACTAAAGCTGGAGGAATAAACAATGCTAACAGATTTCTTGCAATACGATTTTTTACGAAATACTTTCTTGACCGGATTACTGATTGGGATCATCGCCCCTTTATTGGGAACTTTCATTGTTGTACGACGTCTATCCCTTATCGCTGATGCTCTGTCCCATGTAACCTTGGCTGGTATAGCCTTTGGCCTGATGCTGGAAAAGAAGTTTGCTGTCACCATGATCACCCCTTTATACAGTGGAATGGTGTTTTCTGTGATTGGATCTGTACTGATTGAAAAGCTCAGAAGGGTCTATAAAGCTTACCAGGAAATCGCTATTCCGATTATCATGTCAGCCGGGGTCGGTCTAAGTGTCATCTTTATTTCGGTAGCAGACGGCTTCAATACCGAATTGTTCAATTATTTGTTCGGATCCGTATCAGCGGTAAGCCGAAACGATTTTCTCACGATTCTGGGCATTTCTATCTTCATCATGTTAGTGGTGGCCCTTTTTTATAAAGAACTATTTACCCTGTCCTTTGATGAAGAACATGCAACCATATCCGGCCTTCATGCAAAGAGCATTCATTTATTATTCATTGTGCTGACAGCACTGGTGATAGCAGCATCTATCCGGATTGTGGGTGTCCTGCTGGTCTCAGCCCTAATGACATTACCAGTTGCGGCAAGTATGCGTCTTGCCAAAGGCTTCAAGCAAATGACCATCATTTCTGTCCTGTTTGGTGAGGTCTCCGTAGTTATCGGTCTTGTAACGGGATACTATCTGGATATCCCGCCTGGTGGCACGATAGTAATGGCGGCAGTAGTCATATTGCTGGTCTCCATTGGGATTAAGCATTTTTCATTCAGACCATCGAAAGCATATAGAACCTGAATACACAGGTACTTTCATTTTATTCAAGCAAAGTGAGGGACGATCAATGAACATTAGTGAAGCCATGAAAGTATTAAAAACAAATGGATATAAAGCTACAGGAAAGCGGAAAGATATCCTGGTATATTTCGAAAATGCAGATGGGTACCGTACTGCCAAAGATCTGATACAACATTTGGAAACAGTGTATGAGGGGATCAGCTTTGATACTGTCTATCGAAATCTCCACCTATACAATGAAGTGGGCATCCTCGAAACGACTGAGCTGAACGGTGAGAAGCATTTTCGGATGAATTGCACGCACCGCCACCATCATCATTTCATCTGCAATACCTGCGGAAAGACAAAAGAAATAGAAATCTGTCCCATGGATGAACTGAAAAATAACACCTTGGCTGATTACGATATAGAGGACCATAAATTTGAGATTTACGGTTTATGTCCTGCCTGCAAAACAGCATAAAACGAAGAAAAAGAGCAATCCTTCCAGTCGAAAAAAATCGACGCTCAAGGACTGCTCTTTCTCTTTTATATTCGGGCAAATGATCAGGATCGCTTGGGGACAACTTTTCCTCCCCAACTCGCGTCCTTTATACGAAAATTTCTTCCATCACCTTGGATTCCTCATGATCAAGCATGTTCTTCTGCACTAGTTCATCCACTGGTTTATTCAACAAGTCTTTCAATTCCTTTGCTTGGTCTGGTTCCCCTACTACATATATTTTGTCCCACTCATTATCTTTTGCCCGTTTATCCAATTCAGGGGCGATTTTCTTATACCAACGATGTTTATTTTCTTCAAATCTTGCACGGAAATTATCTACTTGCAGATTGGTTGATCCTTTACCTGTCGTTCCCAAGCCATTACGAGGTCCTAGCTTTTCCCGCCAGTCTTCTGTATTGAGATCCAGCTCATAAGTGGTTGTACCTTCAACCTCATTCAGGTATGCATCAATTACCTTCACCTCATTTTGCTGAACAAGAATGATTCCTGATTTTGGATATTCCTCAGCCAATTTGCTTAATTGGTCGAGCACTGGAGTTTGTTCCCAATAGAATTCCGTTTTCAATGGCATTTGTACACGATCGGCGAACCAGACTTCTTCATCTGCTGTAGCAAATAGAACAATGCCTTTTTTGAAGTTTTGCTCATTTCCTTTCACAAACTTCTCGACTTTTTGTTTAACTTGTTGATAGTTTTTCAACTCTTCTTTATTGCCATCTTCCTGCATATATTGTTCGAAATTCTTTAGGCCGTTTTTTAAATGGATTTTCCATTCTCCACCTTGCTGGTCAGGGTCAGATGGGTCTGTATTCAAGTACATGGTAAATACTTTATTCGCCCCTTCTTTTCGTACTTTACGCAGTTTTTCCAGTTCTTTATTCAAATCCATATTGACATGCACTCCTTCCGCATGAATAATAACTTTCGCTTAGTAATGTTTAACCTCAATTTTCATCAAGTAAACATGGGGCACGAGTAGGGCAGATGTCCCTGATATAAAGAAAAGATGGCGGAACAAACCGCCATCTTTCATCTTATTTCTTTGCTTTATAATCCTTTTGGATAATCTTTGTTATGGAAATAACCATCAACAATAGAATCACGGTGAATGGTAGGGCAGAAATCAGCGAAGCCGTCTGTAATGCTTCCAAACCTCCCGCGAAAAGTAGGGTAATGGCAATCGCAGCTATCAGAGTACCCCATACAATCTTCGTGAATAACGTAGGATTCAAGCTGCCTCTGGACGTCATGCTTCCCAATATATAGGTTGCAGAGTCGGCTGACGTCACCAAGAAAGTGAAAATCAGCAGAATGGAAAAGATGGACAATACATTGCTGAACGGCATCGTTGCAAACGTTTCGAATAGAGCTACTGTCACATCTTGGTTCACCGCTTCGGCAATTTGTGTACCATTATTGAGGTCACTGTACAGCGCAGTACCTCCGAAGACAGCAACCCATAAACATGCGATTGCCGGTGGAACGATCAAAACGCCGAAAACAAACTCGCGAATGGTTCTTCCGCGGGAAACACGGGCGACGAACGCTCCTACAAACGGAGACCAAGCTATGGCCCAGGCCCAATAGAAAATGGTCCAATCATACACCCATTCCCCTCCGCTGTACGGTGTCAGTCTTAAGCTATATTCGACAAAGCCATTAATATAGTCGCCGAGGCCAAGGACGAATGTATTCAAAATGAATACAGACGGACCTGTAATGAATACAAACAGCATCAACAGCAAGGCCACGCCAAGATTGAGATTGCTCAACCACTTGATTCCTTTGTTCAACCCTGTACTGGATGAAAGCATATAGGCTACCAGCATGATTAACGCAATGACCAGCTGTACCCAAATATTGTTGGGAACCCCTTCAAAAACAGAGGACAAGCCACCATTCATTTGGATGAACCCTAATCCGATGGACGTTGCCACCCCCATGACCGTAGCAATGACCGCCAACGAGTCAATAGTGTTTGCTACTCCTTTATTTTTGCCGACAATCGGTCGAATCGCTACGGAAACCAATCCTTTTTCATCTTTCCTGAACTGAAGATAGGCAATGACCAATCCAACTATTGCGAATACGGACCACTGGCTGATCCCCCAGTGGAAGAAGGAATAGGACATTGCTTCACGGGCAGCTTCTTCTGTCTGCCCCTCCAAATGTGGAAAAGGAGTTGTAAAATAATGGCTCATTGGCTCAGCTACACCCCAAAATACCAGGGAAATACCAAAGCCTGCCGAGAACAGCATCCCTATCCATGTGAAAAAGGGAAATTCAGGACGGGAATCAGGAGGGCCAAGCCTCATTTTCCCATACTTCGTAATCGAAATGCCAAAAAGAAAAATAATGATGGCAAAGACCGCGAGCAGATAGAACCAGCCGAAATTCACGGTGGTAAAATTGAACAACTCACCGGCTACCGCTCCAAACTGCTCTGGCATAACTGCGCCTAATATTACCAACGCAAGCACAATTATAGAAGATACATAAAAAACCGGGTTTTTATACGCGTTGTTATTCATAATGTTTCCTTTCTATATGTATTTTTTACGCAGGGATTTCAAGTTTGGTTAAACCTGCATAATGTATTTTCCCCAACTGCCCACTCGCTAAACTGCTTATGCGAAATTCTGCTCTCAGATAGAATGAATGTTGAGACCAAAGGGAAATTTTGAAATAGTGCGTAACATATTCTACCATTTAATTGAACCCCTGCAAAGTGTTAGCGGTTTATCGTGAGAATGTCTGATGAGTGTAAATGGTTTCCAATGGTCGCAACTTTGCTTTGTTGAAACATTAAAGCAAACTACATACTAAAAACACCACAAAGGCTATTGTAATAGCTCTTGTGGTGTTATTCCGGATTGATATGCTGTTTACAAATGCGCCAATCAATGGACACGTCTGACGTGGCCATTGAAGTGCTCCTTCCAATAACCGCTGGTCATGTCGGCAACTGCAAGGCCCGTGGAATTTTGGGCACCGATAAAGCTGCCATCTCCTACATAGATACCGACATGCCCGTCTTTCTTATAAGTATCAAAGAATACCAAATCACCCTGTTCGATATTATTATAGGAAACTTTTGATCCCTCCTTGGCCAAGGCTGTAGTATGCGATGGAAGAGAATAACCTCCTTGTGCAAATGCCCATGAAATAAAGCCGGAGCAATCGAATCCGCTTGGTCCTTTTCCTCCCCACACATATGGAGTTCCGATATGCGGATACCCGGCACGAATTACTTTGTCGATGCCTTTCTCATTTGAAACTGATCCATTTGCATCACTCTTGTTTTTCTCACTCAATGTGACCAGCTGTTCATCCTCTGCTAATTCTCCATCAGCTTCAAAACTGGACTCGTCCATGCCTTCCATCTTCATTGCAAGACTTGATTTCTTTTCTCTCAATCTCTCTTTCTTTTGCTGATTCTCCTGCCTTTGGTCATCAATCAGCTTCCGCATCCCTTTCAACTCGATCTGCATATCAGATAGCTCAGCAAGCTTGTCCTCTACCTCTTTCTTCTTCTCTTCCAGCTCTTGCTTATCCTGATACTGTACCTCTATCAACTGGGCATCAGCCGTTGCAATCTTACTGACAACTGTCATACGGTTCAGAAAGTCTCCGAAATCTTCCGCACCAAACAAGACTTCCATATAGCTGATGCCGCCTCCATTTTTCTGATAAGAAACTGCCCGCTCTTTCAAGAGATCCATTCGTTCTTCGAGAGAGCTCTCGACGGCCGATATCTCTTCCTCCAAGGCAGGCACTTCTTTTTTATACACGGCAATCTTTTCCTCTGTCTCTTCTAAAGTCTCCCTGTTTTCCTCCATCGCCCGATCTGTTGCTTCAGTTTCTTCTTCGAGTCGTTCTATTTCCCTTGCTACTTCAGCAAATTCCTCTTCTAACGTACGTAATTCTGTATTATCCTGGGTTTGATCTTCGTCCGTTTCCGCATATGCGGGATTTAGGAGGAACACGCTTCCAAGTGCGGTCACTGTCGCTGCTATCGTATGTATGAAAACTTTCTTCAATTCCTATTTCCCCATTTCCTATATCACAACCGACCACTGTTATTCACTATTTGTCTAACCTTCAAATCCTCTTAGGTATGAAACACGCAGTTGATGTGAAACTTATTCTCTATTTCTATGTATCTTGATTAGGTATTTTGTATTATATCAAAGGAAAGTGACAACAGTATGATATGAATATTACATTTTCATTTCATATGCGACATATCGATGTAAATCTCGTTACAATCAAATTACAATAGATGACATATTCAGACTTCTCCCATGACAAAAAGCCTGATCCATCAAAGAACCAGGCTCTCCTGAACTACGGACTATTTAATGAACTGGGCTTCTTCTGTGGATCCTTTCAGAGCACCTGTGGAAGAGGTTCCACCGGAAATAACCTGTGCCACTTCATCAAAGTAGCCTGTACCTACTTCTCTTTGGTGCCTAGTTGCTGAATACCCGTATTTTTCACTGGAAAATTCACCTTGCTGCAGTTCTGAATAGGCCGCCATTCCCTCATCCTTATACTTCCTTGCCAGCTCAAACATACTGTGGTTCAGAGCATGGAAACCGGCCAATGTGACAAATTGGAATTTATAGCCCATTTCCCCAAGTTTTTTCTGGAAACTAGCGATTTCATCATCTGACAGCTTCTTTTTCCAGTTGAATGATGGCGAACAGTTGTAAGCCAAAAGTTTATTCGGATATGTTTCTTTGATTGCGTCGGCAAATTTTTGGGCCTCTTCCAAATTCGGTTCGGATGTTTCACACCAAATCAGGTCAGCATATGGAGCATAGGCCAAGCCCCGGGAAATCGCCTGGTCAATACCAGCTTCGGTCTTGAAGAACCCTTCAGCAGTCCGCTCTCCTGTAATAAAAGTTTCATCATATGGATCTACATCACTTGTGATCATATCTGCTGCATTCGCATCCGTCCGTGCAATGATTATGGTAGGTGTGCCCATTACATCAGCTGCGAATCGTGCTGCAATCAGATTCCTTACAGCAGTCTGGGTTGGCAACAGTACTTTACCACCTAAATGTCCGCACTTTTTCTCTGAAGACAATTGGTCTTCAAAATGGACAGCAGCAGCGCCTGCTTCAATCATCCCTTTCATCAATTCAAACACGTTCAACTGACCGCCAAATCCGGCTTCCGCATCAGCCACGATGGGGGCAAACCAATCAATCTCTTCGTCTCCCTCAGAATAGTGAATCTGATCGGCCCGCTGCAATGCTTGATTGATGCGCTTGACGACACTTGGTACACTGTTTGCCGGATATAAGCTTTGGTCAGGATACATATGGCCGGACAAATTCGCATCTGCAGCCACCTGCCAGCCACTCAAGTAGATTGCCTTCAACCCTGCTTTCACTTGCTGTACAGCTTGGTTTCCAGTCAGTGCTCCCAGTGCATTGACATAATCTTCTGTGTGTATTAGATCCCATAACTTTTCTGCCCCTCTTGTTGCCAATGTATATTCAATATCAATAGATCCTCGCAGGCGGATGACTTCCTCTGCTGTGTAAGGACGATCGATTCCTACCCAGCGCATTTTGCTTTCCCATTCTCTTTTCAAATTCTCTACACGGTTATTGGTCATTATTGATTTCCCCCTTCAATTAATTGGCTGTATGCCGGCAGTGTCAAAAATTCTTCAAATGTCTCCTGCTGGATCAACTGACTGAAAAGTTCTGCTGCCCTTTCGTAATTCCCCTCCATAAAAGCCTCTTCACCGACTTGATTTCTAAGTTTTCCCAATTCCTCTTTTTTAATTTGCTCAACCAATGTATATGTGACTTCCCTGCCATCCTGTAATACTGCCTGAGGGTGGCGGATCCACTGCCATATTTGTGCTCTGGAAATTTCCGCTGTAGCGGCATCTTCCATCAAATGATTGATCGGTGCCGCTCCTCTTCCAGAAAACCAGGCAGCAATGTACTGTATTCCTACATTGATATTCGTCCGGAGCCCATTTTCTGTGATGCTCCCTTCCGGTACCTCAAGAAGATTTTCTTTCTCTACCTGCACATCTTCCAACTTCTTGCTGATTTGGTTCGGTTGGGGCATTCCTTCATTAAATATTTCTTTTACAAAATTGACCATCCCTGGGTGTGCTACCCATGTGCCATCATGGCCGTCTCTTACCTCTCTTTCTTTGTCAGCCTGTACCTTTTGGAAGGCCTCCTTGTTCTTCTCTTCATCATTTTTTACTGGAATTTGAGCAGCCATCCCTCCAATGGCTGGAGCATTTCTTCGATGACAGGTCTTGATGGCAAGCAGGGAATACGCTCGCATGAATGGAACCTCCATCGTTACCTGTGAACGGTCTGGTAAAAGTATAGCCGGATCAGCTTTGAATTTTTTTAGATAACTGAAAATATAATCCCATCTTCCACAGTTCAAACCGGCGGAATGCTCCCTTAGTTCATATAATATTTCATCCATCTCGAAGGATGCCGTTATCGTCTCAATCAATACGGTTGCCTTGATGGTTCCTTGAGGGATTCCCAGTTCATTCTGTGCAAAGATGAAAATCTGGTTCCACAGTCTCGCTTCCAGATGACTTTCCAATTTGGGAAGATAGAAGTATGGACCTGTTCCCCTGCTTAGCAGCTCCTTTGCGTTATGAAAAAAATAAAGGCCAAAATCTACCAGGCTGCCCGATGCAGGTTCCCCTTCAAACTGAATATGCTCTTCTTCAAGATGCCACCCCCTCGGACGGACAATCAGAACTGCAGTTTCTTCATTCAAACTGTATTTCTTACCAGTGGTCCCTTCAAAATCAATCTCCCGTCGAATAGCATCCCTAAGATTGATTTGACCATCCATCACATTTTCCCAAGTAGGTGATGTCGCATCCTCAAAATCTGCCATATAACACTTCGCCCCAGAATTCATCGCATTGATTACCATCTTTCGGTCAACTGGACCGGTAATTTCCACCCGCCTATCCTGTAAATCTTTTGGCAGTTGATCGATCTCCCATTTTCCTTCCCTAATCCATTTCGTCTCTTCTAGAAAATCAGGCTTTCCCCCTTGGTCAAACTGTTGTTGAACCTCCTCTCTCTGCTTTAAAAGCTCTTTCCGACGCATGTTGAATTCATTATGGAGTCTCTCGAGAAATTCCATCGCTTCCGGCGTCAAGATATTTTCATACTTCCTCTCGCTTTCCGTTCTTTCCGCTGTATTAATGATCAATGTCAGACCCTCCCTTTGTACTATTACAAAAGACTATTTTTATTATTGTTGTATAACAGTGTTGCCAAAAAAATTAATCCTCTTTTTTGGATAGGCAATAGTCGCACTCCAATGTGTAACTTTCAGGTTGAATACCTGTACCACATTCTGGACAACTTGCTTTTTCATTACGGATCATTTTAACTCCTCCTTATTGTATAACAGTTTGAATATTTATTTATTTGTTATAATACAGTCTACTTGCTCCTTCAGAAAATTGCAACCCTTTTTCCAAAAAAAATTTAAAATGATATGATAGAAAGATGATCTGTTAAGAGGGTGAATAAACATGAAAAAGTTTCCATTCATTGGAACCAGGATCATAAAGACTGGGGTAGCCATCTTTTTTACTGCACTTATTTGCGATCAATTAGGCTGGCCTCCTGTATTTGCTGTGATTACAGCAATTGTTACCATTGAACCGACCGTATCGGATTCTATAAAGAAAGGGATTGTACGTTTTCCGGCATCAGCCATTGGATCGGCATATGCAGTATTGTTCATTTCACTTCTGGGTGACTCTCCTTTGACTTATACACTGGCTGCTGTGCTTACCATTGCCACTTGTGTCCGTTTAAAACTGCATGCGGGGCTTCTCGTTGCAACCCTTACAGCTGTAGCCATGGTTGAAGTGATTCATACCAATTACCTGGTTTCCTTCTTCATCCGGCTTGGTACGACAACTGTCGGGCTTCTTATCTCTACGATAGTCAACTTTTTCGTTCTTCCCCCGGACTACAGAGAAGACATTGCCAACCATATTCAAAGTATGAGCATGCGTACAGGCAGTGTAATTGAGAAAGTATTTGGGGATATTCTGAATGGGAAGATGGATCAAGTTACTGCGGAGAGGAATTTGGCAGCACAGGTGACAAATGAAATTAGGAGAACAGAGACACTGATACGTTTCCAGAAAGAAGAGGCAAAGTTTCATCCTCTTGCTGGCAATGAACAGACGGAATTCGACCATGCTCAGAATCAATTGCTGCAATTGCGGATGATCCATTACCATATGAACAACATCATCAATACACCATTGATCATCCATAAATGGTCGAAAGAGGAAAAAGAGATTATTCTACATGCCGTGAAAGAGCTGGCGAACGTCATGCAGAGAGGAACACACTTTGATATAAGTAAATATGAAAAGGAGATGAATCTTCTTACCGAGCTTTTTTGGGAAGATAACGAAGAACTGACCAAAAACAATAAAGAACATCCGACAAAATTCCCACCCGAGCTGATTATCCTTTACGAATTGCTGACCATTTATGAGCTTGCTTCAGAATTCTATCGAGGCTCCCCAAACAAAGAGAATCCTGCTCAACAAGTCAAAAAAGATAGCCTCTCATAAAGTACATGCAGTGCGAAACGGCCTACATCACTAGTGATGCAGGCCGTTTCGTTTCATGGTGATCAGTATGCCCAATTTGGGGCATTATCTGTGGCGCTTATGGTCAGAGATTGCTTGATGTAACTAAGCCGAATTCTTCGGCAAGCAGTTCATAGGATCGCAGCCGCGCCTCATAGCTGTGGGTGATGGTGAGCATCATGAACTCCTCTGCATCATATTGTTGCCCAAGTTCTATCAGCTTCTCTTTTACAGTAGGTGGATCCCCAACGATAATACTATTCAACATATTATTTGCTTTTTGTTTCTCTTCTTCTGAAAGCGGATAGTTTTCCACTTCCTGTAGGGATGGTACACCGCTTTCCGATTCACCTTGGTCTTGCTTCAATTTCCAGATGACATTGCTCCAGGCCAATTTTTCTGCTTCTATCATGGTCTCCGCACAAATTACCGATACAGCGGTGATTGTTTCGCTCGAGGAACTTTCCTTGTACTTCCGCATGATACCGGGCCCGTCCTGATCTGTCATAAAATGGCCAAAGGCATATGGCATTCCTTTTTCAGCTGCCAGAATCGCACTTTTTTCGCTGGTTCCGAGCAACCAGGGTATCGGTTGCTGATCAGGCAGCGGTCGAGGAGTGATTTTGGAAAACATATGATCTTCGGGAAATCCTTCCCCGAAGAATGACAACAGTTCATCCAGCTTACCCGGCATTTTCCTCACTTCCTCAAGAAAGTTATCCGACAATGCCATTGTAACTTCTGCTGAGCCGCCGGGTGCTCTCCCTATCCCCAAGTCTATCCTTCCCGGGAACAGAGCAGCGAGCATATTATACCTTTCAGCGATGTTATAAGGCTTGTAGTGAGGGAGAAGGACGGCTCCAGAGCCCAGACGGATGGAATCCGTTGAACGGCCAATAGCGCTGAGCATGAGATCAGGAGCAGGACATGCCAGTCCAGGCAGGTCGTGATGCTCAGCGATCCAGTACCGCGTATAACCAAGCTCATCTGCCCGTTCCGCCAGGCGGATTGATTCATTCAGTGCTTCTTTAGCATTGGACCCAGAGGAAATGGGGCATTGATCCAGTATGCTTAATCTCATAACACTACCTACTTTCTAGATTGATTCAACTTACTATTGTTATGTTTACTGTCCTTAATATGGAACAAGTGACGATTGGATATAATGGTACAGGAGTTCTTCCGTATGAAGGAGTGAAGATTCATGGGTCCTTTCACAAGCATGGGAAGAATCAATTCCTGGGCCAATCAACCCATGGATAATATCATGACCTGAGCCTATTGCTGCAGATGCATCAGACCCATAATAGGGATAGATATCCAACTTATAATCAATATTGTTGTTCTCCGCCAGTTCTGTCAAATGTTTCCGCAACTGATAATGATATGGACCACTTGCATCCTTCACGCATATGGACACTGTGTATTCATTTGTAGACTGTCCATCCCCTATAGCCCCCATATCGACTGCCAAGTATTCTACTGTTTCCGTTGGGATATTCGAATTGCCCCCATAACCGATTTCTTCATTATTGGAGATAAGGAAATGTGTCGTATATGGAAGAGAGAGATCTTCTTCTTTTATCCGCTTGATCAGCTGCAGCAGAATAGCTACACTGGCCTTATCATCCAGATGCCTTGATTTGATGAATCCATGTTCTGTCAGCTGGACTCTAGGATTGAACGATACAAAGTCTCCCACCTCTATGCCTAATTGGCGTACTTCTTCTGCAGTTTCCACTTTGGCATCAACGCGTACCTCCATATTTTCCTGATTCCTTTTAGCGTCTCCTGCATCTTTATAGACATGAACGGAAGTTTGATGCATCAAAATGGTACCCGAGTATACCTCTCCACTGGTTGTTTGGATTTCACAATACTCCCCTTCAATGGAGTTGTAACGGAAACCACCGATAAGATCGAGGCGCAACCTGCCGTTATCTTTCACTTCTTTCACCATGGCTCCAAGTGTATCAACATGGGCAGTCAACATGCGATGCTCTGTGTCATTCTTGCCTGGTAGAGTTGCCACCAGGCCTCCCTTCTTGGTTCGTTTCGTATCAACCTTTAAATCTTTCAATTGCCGTTCAACAAACTTGACTACTTCTGTTGTATTTCCTGTCGGACTTGGAATAGATACCAGTCTCTTGATTAGTTCCTTTGTTTCTTTCGTATTGGGATATCCAACCATTTTATCTTTCACCTTCCCTATATGATTTTCCTTTATTACTCAATTCATTCTTTACTCAATCTCATTCTTCTTTCCCATCCATCAGGTCATCTACCAGCTTTTCCGCACTTTTACGGTACAGATTACTCATTTCGGTAAATGTTTCAATTAGCAGAAGCTTTTCCAGGTAATCTTTCTCTGGGTCATTCAACTGCTCTACCTCTGTGTCTACTTCTTGTAAATGGTCTGCCATCAAATTATTCATCCGGGCAGCATTTGCCTTGGAAAGTTTCAGCACACTTTCATACACCGGCTTTATGTCAAACTCTTCTCCTGTTATCTTCTGATTGAGTCTTTCCAAGGTCAACTGTACATCGCTTATACTGAGCGCTCCTTTCATCTGGTAGATCAAACTGATCATGATCAAATGCTCTTTGGAGTACTTTTTATTCTCTACCGGAAAAAACAGCTTACCTTTCGCATAATTGTTGATCATTGTTTTTGTCAATACCTTCTCATCTTCCCTCCGTTTAGATGCAGAGAATTTATTTTCAAACAACTGAATGACCTGGTCCATGTATAAATCCAAATCCGGGATGTCTTCCAATTTCAATCTGCTATCCAAATGGAGGCGGTTGATCAATTCTTTATGATTATCCATTCATCCTATCCCTCATTTATATAATAATTCTAAGTCTCTTTCGCATCCAGCCAGGCAGAACGTCACCCGTGACAGCGAAATGGCCCTCTAGAAAGCAGCCTTGTTTCATTATAAAGGATATATACCTTATTAGTAAAAGTTTGACTAGATAGAGATATACGTATATACTTCCATGTAGTATTAAAAACTATATTAAAAGGTGTGGTTTATTTGAAACTGTCTTTCCGCGAACCGGTCAACGCACTAACCCATTTATTTGGTGCAATTTTTGCAGCAATAGGTCTGTTTTTTTTAATCGATAAAGCTGCTGGCAATTCGGAATCAGCTATTGCGGTAACATCTGTTGTCATTTTCGGTATCAGTATGATCCTGCTATACGCTGCATCAGCTACCTACCACAGCGTCATAGCGAAGGACAACATCATTCAGTTCTTACGAAAAATCGACCACTCCATGATCTATGTGCTCATTGCAGGAACTTATACACCCTTTTGTCTGATTGTCATGGAAGGAACAGTTGGATGGGTACTATTTTTAGTGGTTAGCACGCTGGCATTGCTCGGGGTACTATTTAAACTCACTTGGTTTCATTCACCAAGATGGCTGTCTACTGCTCTTTATGTCATATTGGGATGGATCGTTGTCTTCTTCAGTTCCTCTTTAGCTCCTGTATTAGGGAGTGCTGGAATGTTGACTTTGTTTCTTGGAGGAGTTTTCTATACCGTAGGTGCATTAATTTACTGGCTAAAGCCAAACTTCCTGTCATTTAAGCATATGGGGTTCCATGAAATCTTCCATGTATTCATCCTGTTCGGCAGCCTGTTTCATTTTATCTGTATCTATTGGTTTGTATTATAAAAGCGCGCAGCAATTAGCTGTGCGCCTCTGTCGTCAGTTGGACCGCTCCGGACTATGGATATAGTATGACTGCTCCATAATCCGGATAATTTTATAGAGTTGTTCATTTACCGGAGTTGGAATGCCATGTTTCTTTCCTAGTTCACATACTTTGCCCGCAAAATATTCAACTTCTGTTTTCCTTTTAGCAACAACATCCTGAAGCATCGAGGTCTGTCCATCGGGAGATAGATTATGTAAAATAGGACGATAGGAATGCACATCTTTCTCCGTTAAATGGATTCCTTCTCTTTCTGCGACCTTGACCACTTCATACATCGCCGATTCTACCCATTCATGAGCATCCTTCAGTTGTTGAAAGACATGGTAGCGGGCTTTCAGCACAGCTGACGTCTGATTGATACCCACATTGAACATAAACTTTGCCCATATTGTATGCATGATATCTTGTGGGATTTCATATGGAATGCCTGCATCCTCAAACAAACTCCGTACCGCTTCTTCGTCCTTTGTTCCATATTGCTCCTTGTCTCCAAAACAAATACGGCCTATGCTGTGATAATGGATGTTCTGCCCGTCGCGTACAGCCGCAATCTCCACACACATACTGTAAAGAATATGCGCGTTCCCGGTGGCTCTTCGGATCTCCTCTTCACTGGACACGCCGTTCAAGAGGGATAGGATGATCGTATTCTCTCCTATGTGATTCCTGGCATTTTCAATCGCTTGCGGAAGCTCAGCG
Source organism: Virgibacillus xinjiangensis (assembly GCF_042643145.1). Taxonomy (NCBI): domain Bacteria; kingdom Bacillati; phylum Bacillota; class Bacilli; order Caryophanales; family Bacillaceae; genus Virgibacillus; species Virgibacillus xinjiangensis. The sequence goes on along the minus strand of NZ_JBHRSA010000049.1, from coordinate 66,696 downwards.
TTTTTCACCGCAAAAATAACTAGATCTGCCGGTTCAGCGGGTTCCGTGGAAGATATGTAACGAAAGGGTACTTCCTCTCCGTTCACACGGATCCCCTGCTCTGTGTATCTTTTCACCCGTTCTGTATCGGCAACTACCTTGAAGGACTCACCAAGAAATTGTTGAAGCCTGCTGCCATAGGCTGCTCCGATAGCCCCCAGGCCAACTAACGTAACTGTTTTAATTTTTTTCATATGCCTGTCTCACTTCCCCCAACATTTGTTATCTCCTATTTTAACATAAGATTCTAAAAATATAATAATCAAGGAATCCATTTACGTTAACCTGCAGGGGAGTAAAATGGGGATGATTGCCAGGGGACTACCTATTTCTGAAAGCAAAAAGAGCATAAAAAAACCACCAATTTATGTATTGGTGGAGACGGTGGGAATCGAACCCACGTCCAGAGGTATTGGCACCCAGGCCTCTACACGCATAGTTGGCATATTGTCATTCACTATCCCTTCAGCCTACCAACAGGCTTTCAGGGAAGCTAGTCTGATTCATTTCAACCGTCATCCTCAGACGGGGGATGATGGTATAGCCCGCTTCATATAAGACCCTTCAATCTGCCACACGGGCGATGGCAGGAAGGATCGCTTTAGTCAGTGCTTAGGCAGCTGCTAAAGCAGGTGTGTTGTTTTCTTTGCCAGTTATATTTAGGCGATAACGTTTTACGAGTCGTAACCTCGACGTGCAACCTGGGCTCAATCTACCCCTGTCGAATCCGTAACGTCCCCATGAAAATGAGAAGCGCTCGGGAAAGTATATCGAGCATTCATTTGATCTCTTAGCGTTACAATAGTTATTATATCATATTTCCAAGTAAAATCAAGGGGGATGAGCAGGGGAAGCGGATCAGCGCGTCTGCTCTTTTATTGCCCGGTCAGCGTCCCGTTTCATCTGTTTTCGTTTCAGATCTTCCCGCTTGTCGTACTTTTTCTTTCCTTTTCCGAGTCCAAGAAGGACTTTGGCATACCCGTTCTTAATATAAATTTTCAAAGGGACAAGCGCATAACCCTGCTGTTGGATGAGCCCTACCAACTTATCAATCTGCTTACGATGCAAGAGAAGCTTTCTCGTGCGGGTAGGGTCGTGATTGAATCGGTTTCCCTGTTCGTATTCAGCAATGTGAAGATTGATCAGCTGGACTTCCCCTTTGACGATTCGTGCGTGGGAATCCTTAATGTTCACTCTTCCTGCGCGAATGGATTTTATTTCCGTTCCCTGGAGGACGATTCCCGCTTCCAGTGTATCTTCTATAAAAAAATCATGGTTTGCTTTTTTGTTTTGTGCAATGGTTTTTCCTTGACCCTTTGGCATACTGGTTCCTCCTACTACTTGCATGGACCTCCATTTTACCAGATACTTTTGCTTATTCCAATAATATAGCCTGGACTCTAGCCTAGAAGCAGAAGGCTTACCGCCATCACGGCCATCCCAGTAATGACTCCGTAGATGGATACATGTGTTTCATCATATCTTTTGGCGGCTGGCAGCAATTCATCCAATGAAATAAAAATCATGATTCCCGCTACCATGGCAAAAATAATGCCAAACATCATTTCTGTGAGAAAAGGCATCAGAATAAAAAAAGCCACGAGAGCCCCTGCTGGTTCAGCTATACCCGAGAAAAACGAAAGTTTAAACGCTTTTTTCTTATCGTTGGTTGCATAATAAACTGGGACAGATACTGCAATGCCCTCGGGGATATTATGAATGGCTACCGCAATGGCAATTGCCAAGCCAATGGTTGGATCCTGCAAGGTGGAGATGAATGTAGCAATCCCCTCAGGGAAATTATGGATGCCAATCGCCATTGCTGTAAATACGCCCATTTTCATTAATGCCGGGTCTTGGATGGCAGTGCCGGGCTGTTTCATATCTTCAATCTTCTTCACTTCGTGGGGGTTGGAATCCATGGGAATGAACCTGTCAATTAAGGCAATCAAACTTATCCCCGCGAAGAAGGAGCCCACCGTCAACCACTTTCCCAAGGGGTCACCAACATCAGCAATCAAAGCGTCCTGCGCCTTAAAGAATATATCTACCATGGATACGTAAATCATTACCCCCGCCGATAGACCAAGGGCGAAGGATAAAAACTTTGTATTCGTCGTCTTCGTAAAGAACGCCAAAACGCTTCCGATACCAGTTGCAAGACCGGCGAAGAGTGTAAATAAGAATGCCAGTAACAAGTTATCCACTGATGTTCCCTCTTTTCCCTGTATCATTTCTCCACTGCGGGAGGAGTACCTCATGTTCCGACCTATCCAACATGTAGTTTACTCTCCTGGTTCTTCCCTGTCAACAATATTATTTCCTTGAGGAAACTTTTTCGTGGAGATTCTCAATATATATATGCATCAGCCTATAACAGGTGAAAGAAAAGGATGAACCTTTTTCAGGTCCATCCTTTGTTTTTACTTTCTTTTACGTTTTTTCTTCTTTCGATTGTTTTCCGGATTGGCCTTTATTTTCTTTTTCTTCTTTTTAGGCTGGGGCGCGTTCACCAATTCGAAATCAACAGCCCGCTCATCCAGATTAACATTCGCTACCTTGATTTCCACTTCATCGCCGACCCGGTACATATTAGCAGTCCGTTCACCAATCAATGCATGGGCCTTATCATCAAAGTGATAGTAATCATCGGTCAGATAGCTGACATGAATGAGGCCCTCCACCGTGTTCTCCAGTTCCACAAATAGGCCGAAACTGGTGACGGAACTGATGATGCCCATAAACTCTTCACCGATTTTATCCTGCATATATTCTGCCTTCTTGAGATCATCGGTCTCTCTTTCCGCATCAACCGCTGCTCGTTCCCGTTCAGAAGTGTGCCGAGCGATTTCCGGCATCTTCTCTTTCCATTGCTGAGTGGTTTTCTTATCCAGCTTTTTCTCGAGTAGATAGGTACGGATCAACCGATGGACAATCAGGTCCGGGTATCTTCTGATTGGTGAAGTAAAATGGGTGTAGAATTCAGTTGCCAATCCGAAGTGTCCGACACTTCTGGGATCATATTTAGCCTGCTGCATAGATCGCAGCATCAATTTATTCACAATCATCTCTTCAGGACGACCCTGAACCTCGTCAATCACTTTTTGAAGCGCCTGTGGGTGGACTTCGTTCGCTGTTCCTTTGACCGTGATTCCTAACCCCGCGAGAAACTCGAAGAACCTTTCCAGTTTCCCTTGGTCAGGATCTTCGTGAATACGGTGGATGAACGGCACGTCCATCCAGTGGAAATGTTCAGCCACTGTTTCATTGGCTGCCAGCATAAATTCTTCGATGAGCCGTTCACCTACGGATCTTTCACGCAGCACTACATCCTCTGCTTTGCCCTTGTCATCTACTAGTACTTGTGCTTCTTTAAAGTCGAAATCAATAGCACCTCTGCCCATTCGTTTCCCATTCAGGATTTTCGCGAGCTTTTCCATCTGCTCGAACATTGGTACCAGTGGTTCGTATTTCTTCCGTAATTCTTCATCTTTATCAACCAGGATTTTATTCACATCCGTATAGGTCATGCGTTCGGTCGTTTTAATGACACTCTGGAAGATTTCATGATCGACCACTTCCCCAGCTGTATTAATCTCCATCTCACACCCTAGGGTAAGGCGGTCCACTTGCGGATTCAGCGAGCAGATTCCATTCGATAAACGATGGGGAATCATCGGTATCACCCGGTCTACCAAATACACACTTGTCCCACGTTCATATGCTTCCTGGTCAATAGGGGAATCCTGTTCCACATAGTAGCTGACATCTGCAATATACACACCGAGCTTATAATTGCCATTATCGAGTTTTTTAACGGTTACCGCATCATCAAGGTCTTTGGCGTCAGCTCCGTCGATCGTGACAATGGTTTCATTCCGCAGATCTTTCCGATTTTCCATTTCCTCTTCAGAAATAGTCTCAGGAGTATTTGCTGCTTGTTCCAGCACTTCATCAGGAAAGTCCACCGTGATCCCGTGTTTATGGATGATAGAGACAATATCGATACCCGGGTCATTTTTATGGCCGAGAATATGAAAGATTTCTCCCTCTGCACTTTTGCGCCCTTCCGGATACTTGGTGATACGGGCAATGACTTTATGGCCGCTCACCGCTCCATTGGTACTGTTTTTCGGGATGAAGATATCGTTTGGGATACGCTTGTCATCAGCAATGACAAATCCGAAAGAACGGTTATCTTCATAGGTACCCACGACCTGGATGACCGCACGTTCAAGGATTCGGATTACTACACCCTCCGGCCGATTTCCGTCTTCTTCTGTTTTTTCCAGCCGGACAAGGACACGGTCATTATTCATGGCAGACGAGAGATCCGAGCTATGAATATAGACATCCCTTTTCTCTTCATCATCTGGAATCAGGAATGCGAAACCTTTCGCATGCATCTGTACTCTTCCACGAATCAAATTCATCTTTTCCGGTAGACCGAACCGGTTCTTCCTGGTACGTACCAATTCGCCCTCTTCTTCCAGTTCATTCAATGCTTTGACGAGTTCTTTGAACTCCACGGCATCTTCCAGCTCGAGGGATTCTTCAATTTCATCCACTGCCAATGGCTTTGTGCCGGATTCTTTAAAATAATTTAGTATTTTTTCTTTCAATTACATCACCTTCTTCCTTCCTATCTTTTCCTGTTTTTGAGTTATTTAGTCATTTTTTCCATTCCAAAGACTCAAGAAATTCATAGATATCCTCATGAAGCTGCTCTTTTTCTTTGCCCATGGTGATTACGTGACCAGATTCTTCATACCATTTCAAATCTTTTTTGTCCGATTCTATCTGGTCATAGATATAATTCGCACTTTCCGTGTTGATCATTTCATCCTTACGTGCCTGAACCACAAACGCAGGTGCATAGATGGTATCTATTTCCTCACGCACCTCATTGATAGAGTTTTCTAAATGGCTGAATACTTCACCAGAGCGATCTATCAGGCGTTCTATCTCTTGATCAACCGTCTCCTTATCTTTCCCTTCCAGTTGCTTGTATTCTTTCGAAAACAACTCGAATCCCTTGGTCAGCTGCGTCGAGTTGTCAAAAAACATCGGTGAGCACATCGGAATGACTGCCTTGACTTTCTCGGAATAAGCTAGTTTCAGTCCCAATACACCACCAAGTGATAACCCGGCTACGGCTATTTCTTCGTATCCTAATTCCTGCAGGTGCTTGTAGGCATTTTTAACATCTTCCCACCATTGTTCTGCATTAGTTTCGACCAAATCCTCCGGCGGCAGACCATGTCCACGGTATATTGGAGCATGGCTGGTGTAACCTTTCTTTTCTAAATATCGCCCAAGCATCCGGACATCAGCCGTATGCCCGGTAAAACCGTGAAGAAGCAGTACTGCTCTCGGGCCTGCCTCAAAGGTAAATGGTTTTGGTTGAACTACTTTCATTTCGACTACATCTCCTTCAACTATTCCTGTTATCTACTTTACCCTTTTATGTATACTGTATCACATCAAAAGAGCAAAAAACCCTTATCACATAAGTGATAAGGGTCGGGTGCCATTATATAACGTATCCACTGAGGAAAGCTAACAGGAAGAATATGATACCTGTTACAATTGTCCCGCGATGGAGAACATAATCGATCCCACGTGCTTTCTGCTTTCCGAACAGCTGCTCGGCTCCACCAGAAATCGCTCCGGATAAACCGGCACTTTTACCTGACTGCAAGAGAATCAGAATAACCATAATAATTGCATCGGCGATCAATAATATGTTTATAGTAGCTGCCATTTGCGTAAATCCCCCTTGATCTTGAAAAGCATATGCGCCCATCTGCATCCCCTCTCAAGGGGTTCGCGCCATCAGCCGGAAAGGCTGTACTTTATTACCCACTTTAGCATAATGAACGGGAAACAAGCAAGCTTATTTGCCCGTACAAATGGACGGACCGTCCATTACGATTTATGATAGGGATAAATACAGGAGAAACAGGTGATCAACAGATGGAGAAAGAACTTTGGCAGCAAATGAGTGATGGAGCAGAAGTGTATGTTAGGAAATGGTACCGTCCGGAAACCAAACCTAAGGCAATAGTCCAGATCGCCCATGGCATGGTTGAACATATCAACCGCTATCGTGAGTTTGCAGAATACCTGTTGGAAAGGGACATCTTCGTCTATGGCAATGACCACCGTGGCCATGGGAAAACGGCAGTAAAGCAAGGCAGGTATGGCTATTTCGCGGAAAGGGATGGGTTCAACAGAGTAACACAGGACCTCAAGGAAGTCACAGATGAAATCAGAAAAGAATACCCTCAGGCCCCTATGTTCCTGCTAGGTCACAGCATGGGCTCATTCCTTGCCAGAAACTACATACAGAACGGAAACAATGATCTGAATGGTGCAGTCATGATGGGTACGGGGTATTATCCCCGTTTCGTATCTCTGCTGGGCAGGGGCCTTTCTTTTTTGCTTCCGGCCCAAAAGGAATCCAAGTTGATGCATGAAATTGCTTTTGGATCCAACAACCGCCGGATTGCCAATCATGCGACCAGATTCGATTGGCTCAGTTCTGACTCGAAAGAAGTACAAGCCTTTCTTGATGACCCGTATACAGACTTCATCCCCACCGGCAGGTTTTTTTATGATTTGATGAGCGGATTAAGCGGCATTCATGACAGAAAACTGATCAAATCCGTCAGAAGTGATCTCTCCCTCTTGTTCATCAGCGGTGGACAGGATCCTGTCGGAAGCTATGAAAAAGGCATCTGGAGAGCTGCCCACCTTTATGAAAGAGCTGGAGTTCAGGATATTATAACCATGCTGTTTGATGAAGATAGGCATGAAATCCTCCATGAGCTAAATAGAGAAGAAGTATTTGAAGTACTCCATGCCTGGATCAATAACCGTTTGACGTGAAAGCACACAAGGACGGCCGTCTGGTGAAAACGATCGATTGTTTTCCGAATGCCTTCTTTTCGAGGCCAAGAATTTGACATCCATCTAATGGATAGATGAATGGTGTCATTGCTTGAATTAACAGGGTCCTCGCGGTAAAATACAGATTGGACCATACGAAAAGAAGGGCTGGTAGAAATTATATGACTAATATTCAAGGAATTGCAGCATCCCAAGGGATTGCCATAGCTAAAGCCTATCAATTGACTGCACCAGATTTAAGCTTTGAAAGAAAAAAAACGGATAACCCTCAACAAGAGGTAGACCGTCTAGATAAAGCATTGGAAATTTCCAAACAGGAACTGGAAAAGATTAAAGCACATACATTGAAAGAATTGGGAGAAGAGCATGCGGAAATCTTTTCGGCTCATTTGCTTGTACTGAGTGATCCGGAGTTGATCAATCCGATCAAGGACAAAATCAATACGGAAAATGTAATAGCTGAAACTGCTCTGGAAGAAACGGCAAACATGTTCATCGACATGTTCAAAAGTATGGATAATGAATATATGCGGGAAAGAGCTGCAGATATCCATGATGTGACCAAGCGGGCAATGGCTCATCTACTAGGAGTAAACTTCCCGGACCCTGCCCTGATTGACGAAGAAGTGGTTGTCATCGCCAACGACCTGACCCCATCAGACACCGCACAGCTTAACCGTCAATTTGTTAAAGGCTTTGCAACCGATATTGGCGGAAGGACTTCCCATTCAGCAATAATGGCCAGGTCCCTGGAGATCCCTGCAGTAGTCGGAACGAAAGAAGTAACTGAAACCATTCAATCAGAAGATATGATCATCATCGACGGGAATGAGGGTACTGTCCTGGTAAATCCTTCTGAACATGAACTGGCGGAGTACCGGAAGAAGCAGGAAGATTTCGAACGGCAAAAGGAAGAATGGGCGAAATTGAAGGACGAGCCGACGTTCTCTGAGGATGGAGAACAGGTTGAACTTGCAGCCAACATTGGTACACCAAACGATGTCGAGGGTGTATTGAACAATGGCGGTGAAGGGATCGGCCTATACCGTACAGAGTTCCTATACATGGGTAAAAGTGAGCTTCCTTCCGAGGAAGAACAATATGAGGCCTACAAGTCTGTGCTGGAACAAATGGGCGATAAGCCCGTCGTCGTCCGGACACTTGATATAGGCGGAGATAAAGAATTAGATTACCTGGACCTTCCGAAGGAGCTTAATCCTTTTCTAGGTTTTCGTGCTATCCGTTTCTGTCTGGAGAATGAAGATGTATTCCGTCCACAGCTCCGTGCACTGCTTCGGGCAAGTGTCCACGGCACCTTGAAAATCATGTTCCCGATGATAGCAACATTGGAAGAATTCCGTCAGGCAAAAGCCATTCTGCTTGATGAGAAGGAAAAACTTGCCAATGATGGAGTAAACACGGCAGATAATATTGAAGTGGGGATTATGGTAGAAATACCGTCCACTGCAGTAATTGCCAAACAATTTGCAAAAGAAGTGGATTTCTTCAGTATTGGTACGAACGACCTCATTCAATATACAATGGCAGCAGACCGGATGAATGAGCAAGTTTCGTACCTGTATCAACCATACCATCCTGCTATATTGAACCTGGTGAACAATGTGATCGAAGCTGCACATAGCGAAGGAAAATGGGCAGGCATGTGTGGAGAAATGGCCGGAGATTCTATTGCGATTCCGATCCTACTTGGTTTGGGCTTGGATGAGTTCAGCATGAGTGCCACTTCCATACTGCAAGCACGCAGCCAAATCAGCGGCCTGTCAAAAGAGAAAATGGCATCCTATAAAGACAAATTGCTTTCCATGGGCACCGCTGAAGAAGTGGTGGAATTCATTAAAGAAAAGACCAATTAATATGAAAGGAGACCGATGATGTATATCGGTCTCCTTTTTATGATCAATTGTTTATAAATTGGAGTTTTTCCGTTATGGCTGTCCTCCCCTTGTCCTGCGGGATTCTTTCCGGATAGCCGACTTGCATCACTGCGACTATCTTATCCTTTTCAGCATCAAGTCCGATTTCTCTCAGAAATATCGGGTCATGCATGTAAGGGGTCACCGTCCATAACATCCCTACTCCATATTCCCATGCAGCCAGCTGTGCATTCTGAATGAAGGCACACACGGCAGAATATTCCTCCTCATTCCTAATGGCATCCTCTTCTCTTTCATAGTGGATGACCACATGATGGGGAATTTGCAGAAGAAAGGACCGCATGGATTCTGCAACTCTCAATGCCTTTGGCCCGTCGTCATCAGGAATCATTCCAAGCCTCCGATAACTCGCAAGGATGTTCTCTACGAATCTGTTTTTTCCCTTGCACTGATATACTTTCACATTCCATGGTTCCTTCATATAATGGGAAGGAGCATATGAGCCGTAATAGAAGATTTCCTTTAAGATGGCCGAATCAATTTCCCTTGGCTGAAAGTTATGTACAGACCTTCTCTCTTCAATGGCGTTCAATAATTCAATATAGACCACCCCCTATTATGGTAAATCTACCATAGCATATTCAGCAGCATGAGACATCACTAAAAACGCTGTTTTGTCAAGACAGACATAAAATCGGTATAGAACCGATGATAATCTATGCCGAAAGCAATACGGTGGACCCCTACCTCTTTTTCAGTCTCATCCTCTAGGCTTCCATAAGGGCGGATATCCGCGATGCTTTGGCCTCGTTCTGTACCTTGTCTGGCTTGCACCACATGCAACGGGAAGTATTGGTAGGAGAGCATAGCATCATGGAGCACTGCCATTAAAGTAAGAACATCATGCAAAGGCACCCCTTGGATAGCTGGGTTTCTTTTTTTGTAGAAATCATAATAGTAATCCAGCAATGGTTTTACCATCTTTATCTGTCCGACTTCGTCAATATAATCAATCATTCTGGGAGTGGCTATCGCCCTTTCCGTAACATTTAGAGGAACAATGGTTAGATTCTGTGCCATTAAAAGGACAATTTGAGCAGCTGCTGGATCACCATAGAAGTTAGCCTCCGATACTGCTGTCACGTTCCCCGGGACCCAGAAAGCACCGCCCATGACATAGTACCTTTTCACGGTAGCCATCAGCTGAGGATAGGTTAAAAATAGTGCTGCCAGTGAGGTCAGCCGCCCGATATTCACCACTATCAGTTCATCCTGATATTCACGGATGATGTCAGTGATTGCTAAAAAGTTCTCTTCATCCATTTCCTCTCCATTATTGGAAGGGATAATCGGCCCCAGCCCATATTCTCCGTGAATTTCCGGTACAAAATCTGGAAGATCGCCTGTCATCGGTCGCTCAGCTCCGGCTATGATTGGTATTTGCCCTGTGGTTGTCACCCCGAAAAGTTCCTGTAAATACCGCACTGTAGCTAGGGCGTTTGTTCTCGGAACATTGCCGTAGTCAGCTACTATTCCGATAATATCGATATCATCGTTCAGATAGGCATAAATCAGAGCAATACTGTCATCAATCCCAACATCACAGAACAATAACACTTTTTTACCCACTTCTTCCACCCCCATCAAGTTAACCATGTTTTTCTAGCCTATTCTGAAACCATTGTCATGATGTAGGGGACATTTTCTTTTCCAAGAAAATAAAGAAAAGGCAAGGAGACAGTCTTTCCGTCTCCTTGCCTTGCTTTCAGTTATCAGTTATTGTTTCAAATTATAGAAAGATGCTAATCCGCCGTACTCGCCCATTCCTGCAAGCTCATCTTCTATGCGAAGCAGTTGGTTGTATTTCGCAACCCGGTCCGTACGGGATGGTGCGCCAGTCTTAATCTGACCTGCATTGGTGGCAACAGCGATATCTGCAATCGTTGCATCCTCCGTTTCACCTGAACGATGGGAAATCACTGCTGTATATCCAGCGCGTTTAGCCATTTCAATGGCTTCGAAAGTTTCAGTCAATGTACCGATCTGGTTCACTTTGACAAGGATGGAATTGCCTACGCCCTGCTCAATTCCTTGTGATAGCTTGGCGGTGTTGGTGACAAACAAGTCATCCCCGACAAGTTGCAGACGATCTCCAAGACGCTCTGTCAATACTTTGAAGCCATCCCAGTCATTCTCATCCAAACCGTCTTCAATGGAAATGATAGGATACTTATTGATCATATCTTCATACCAGTCAACCATCTCTTCAGATGTGCGGACAACACCTTCGCCTTTCAGGTTATACTTGCCATCCTCATAAATTTCGGAAGCTGCAACATCCATGGCCAGCTTAACTTCCTCACCTGGTTTATATCCAGCAGCTTCAATTGCTTCTACAATTGTCTGCAGTGCCTCTTCGTTGGAACCTAGGTTCGGAGCAAATCCACCTTCATCACCAACACCAGTGTTGTAGCCTTTGTTCTTCAATACTTTCTTCAATGCATGGAAAATTTCTGCACCCGTACGAAGGGCTTCCTTGAAAGTTGGAGCAGCAACAGGCATGATCATGAATTCCTGGATATCCACGTTATTATCCGCATGCTCTCCACCGTTCAGAATATTCATCATCGGGGTTGGAAGTGTTTTTGCGTTGAATCCCCCAAGATAGTTGTACAATGGAACTTCCAAGTAGCTTGCGGCTGCATGAGCGGCTGCCATCGATACACCCAAAATGGCATTGGCACCCAATTTGCCTTTATTTTCTGTTCCATCCAGCTCAATCATAAGAGCGTCAATGATGTTCTGGCGAGTGACATCCATTCCCAACAGTTCCGGAGCAATGATTTCATTTACATTGTTAACCGCTTTGCTTACCCCTTTGCCGAGATAACGGCTGTCATCTCCATCACGTAATTCTACTGCCTCATATTCACCAGTAGAGGCACCACTTGGTACCAATGCAGAGCCGAATGCACCTGACTCTGTGAAAATTTCTACTTCTACAGTTGGGTTACCGCGTGAATCCAATACTTCGCGAGCATATACGTCTGTAATATATGGCATGAAAAACATCTCCTTTTTAATTGTTTTCAGTTGTTAATAGTGATTCTCCAGTCATTTCTTTCGGTTTATCTACATCCAGCAGATCCAGCAAGGTTGGAGCAAGATCGGCCAAGATGCCGCCCTCACGCAATTCTGCATCTTCCTTTGTTACAATTACTGGAACTGGGTTGGTCGTGTGGGCAGTCATCGGTTTTCCTTCCGTGGTCAAAACCTCGTCCGAATTGCCGTGGTCTGCAGTAATGATGGCATTTCCGCCAAGTTCCAATATTTTATCGACTACCTTGCCAAGGCATTCATCGACTGCCTCAATAGCGTCAATTGTCGGCTGCAACATACCTGAATGTCCTACCATATCTGGATTGGCAAAGTTTAGGATAATGGCATTTTGATTGCCTGTCTCCAATTCTTCAATCAAAGCATCTGTCACTTCATAGGCGCTCATTTCCGGTTTCAGGTCATAGGTAGGAACTTTTGGTGAATCAATAAGGATTCTTTTTTCCCCTGGAAATTCTGCCTCGCGTCCGCCACTCATAAAGAAGGTGACATGCGGATATTTTTCCGTTTCCGCAATACGGAGCTGGTTCAAGTTGTTCTGTGCAAGCACCTCGCCAACCGTGTTGTCCAGATTCACCGGCTCATAGGCCACATAGCCGTCGACCGATTCACTGAAATTCGTCAGCATCACAAAATCCAGGTCTTTCGGTGCGCCTTCACCCCGATCAAAATCACGGAAGTCTTCATTCGCAAATGTCCTGGATATTTGGATAGCGCGATCCGGCCGGAAATTATAGAAAATGAGAGAATCCTCATCTTTCACCTTGCCAACTGGCTGTCCGGCTTCATCCACTATAACAGAAGGAATCACGAATTCATCATAAATTTCATTGGCATAAGAATCGTCCACTACTTCAGAGGCAGTCCGATAAGTCGGCCCATCTCCGTAGACCATCGCATCATATGCTTTTTTCACTCGTTCCCAACGTTTATCCCTATCCATGGAATAATAACGTCCAGAAACTGTTGCAATCTTGCCGATTCCCAGTTCTTTCAATTTCTCTTCCGTCTGTTCAAGGTATTTCTTTGCTGATTTCTGTCCTACATCTCTGCCATCCAAGAAGGCATGTACATAAACTTCCTGCATGTTCTCCTTTTTGGCAAGATCCAATAATGCGAACATATGCCTGATATGGCTGTGTACTCCCCCATCAGACAACAGGCCAAAGATATGAAGTGCTTTCCCTTTTTCTTTTGCCTTGCGAATGGATTTCAAGAATGCTTCTACTTCAAAGAAATCTCCATCTTCAATCGAAATGTTTACACGGGAAAGACTCTGATAAACAATACGGCCTGCACCGATATTCAGGTGGCCCACTTCCGAATTCCCCATCTGGCCGTCCGGCAATCCGACTGCTTCACCGCTTGCCGTCAGTTGATTATGGGCGAACTGTTTCCAATAACGGTCGAAGTTGGGAGTGTTTGCCTGTTTTACTGCATTCCCTTCTTCTTGTTCCCGGATAGCAAAACCATCCAGGATAATTAATGCACCTAGTTTATCTTGGCTCATTTCGTACCTGCCTCCACCAATTGTAGATAGGAATCTGCTTCCACACTTGCACCTCCGACGAGAGCGCCGTCGATATCAGATTGGGATAACAGCTCATCGATATTGGCTGGTTTTACACTGCCGCCATACTGGATAACCACTTGATCAGCTGTCTCCTGCGAAGTGATTTTACCCACCACGTTGCGGATATGGGTGCATACTTCATTCGCCTCTTCACTAGACGCGGTTTTCCCGGTACCGATGGCCCAAATTGGCTCATAAGCAATGATGGTGCTGGCTACTTGATCATCAGAGAGGCCTTCCACCGCTTTCGTTACTTGCTTTTCCACATGGTCTTTTGTTTCATCAGCTTCACGCTGTTCGAGTGTCTCTCCAACACAGACAATCGGTGTTAGTTGATGATTGAATGCAGCATGTACCTTTTTATTCACTGATTCATCTGTTTCGGCAAAATGCTCTCTCCGTTCAGAATGGCCCAGTACAACATGGGATACGCCAAGGTCTTTCAGCATCACCGGGCTAACTTCGCCGGTGAAAGCTCCCTTGTCTTCATGGTGCATATTTTGTGCACCGATTTTGATATCCGTGCCTTTCGTTTTTTCTAGCAAGGACGGCAGAAATGGAAATGGAGCACAGACTACAGCCTCGGACTTCTCACTTTGTGGCGCCTTTTCAGCCACTTCTTCTATAAAATCATTCGCTTCTGATAGGACTTTATTCATTTTCCAGTTGCCTGCAATTACACGTTTACGCATACAAATCACCTCTCCTGGATATTGGATGTTCTTATTTGTCGTTTAAAGCTGCTACACCTGGCAGGGTCTTTCCTTCCATGAACTCCAGGGATGCACCGCCACCGGTAGACACATGATCCATCTGTTCAGCATAACCGAATTTCTCCACAGCTGCTGCAGAATCTCCTCCACCAATGACTGTATAGCCATTTGTCTCAGACAAAGCTTCTGCCACTGCTTTTGTGCCGCCGGCAAAGGTTTCCAGTTCAAAGACACCCATCGGGCCATTCCAGATGATCAACTTCGACTCAGCTACAATCCGACCGTATTTTTCACGGGTTTTTGGACCGATATCCAGTGCTTCCCAGTCACTCGGAATGGAATCAATATCGATTTCCTTCGTATTTGCCGTCTCCGAGAAGTCATCAGCAACCACTACATCTTCAGGCAGCAGGAAGTTGACTCCATTCTTTTCAGCTTTCTGCATGAATTCATTTGCCAAATCGATTTTGTCTTCCTCTAGAAGGGATTTGCCAATTTCATAACCTTTGGCTTTCAAGAAGGTATATCCCAGACCACCACCGATGATCAAGTTATCAACTTTGTCCAGCAAATTGTCGATCACACTGATTTTATCCTTGACTTTTGCACCGCCGATAATGGCAGTGAATGGCCGATCAGGGTTTTCCAACGCTTTTCCCAACACGTCAATCTCTTTTTCCATCAGGAAACCAGCAGCTGCGGGCAGTTTTTCTGCAACACCTGTTGTAGAAGCATGTGCCCGGTGTGCTGCGCCAAAGGCATCATTGACATATAAATCAGCCATATCTGCAAAAGCCTGGGCCAATTCCTCATCATTCTTTTCTTCTCCTGCTTCAAAACGGACATTTTCCAGTAGAAGGATTTCTCCGTCATGAAGGCCGGAGAGCGCCTCATTCACTTCGTCTCCATATACGGCGTCTGTTTTGACAACTTCTTTGCCGATCAACTTACTTAAACGGTCTGCAACCGGGTCCAACCGCAGCTCATCCACCGCTTGGCCTTTTGGACGTCCCAGATGGCTTGCCAAGATAACTGCAGCACCATTGTCGACAAGATGTTGAATCGTCGGCAAAGCAGCTTTGATTCGGGTTTCATCTGTGACTTCGCCGTCTTTCATAGGAACATTGAAATCAACTCGGCAAAATACTTTCTTTCCTTTCACATCAACATCATGAAGTGTCTTTTTGTTCATCGATACACCCTCCTATGGTGATTTATGTACTGTTTCTGACTCATGTTTGGTTTTCCCTGATCATGGTCCCGTTAACCATCTTACCATAAGAAAAACGGAGGAGGAACACTGCCCTCCTCCGCGTCTCTTCTCTTACAATCCTTTTTCTTTCAAGAAGACAGCGAGATCTACACAACGGGATGAGTAGCCCATTTCGTTGTCATACCAAGAAACAACTTTAACCATATTATCTTCCAAGATCATAGTAGACAGTCCGTCCACGATGGAAGAATGTGGGTTTCCTACAATATCAGTAGAAACTAGTGGATCTTCGCTGAATTGCATAATTCCTTTCAGAGGTCCTTCAGCAGCCTCTTTGAATGCATTGTTGACATCTTCAGCTGTAACATTCTTGTCCAATTCTGCTACAAGGTCAGTCAGAGAACCATCTGGAGTTGGAACACGGACAGCCATACCATTAAGTTTACCGTTCAATTCCGGCAGTACTTTGCCGACTGCTTTAGCAGCACCAGTTGTAGTCGGAATGATGTTTTGTGCAGCTGCACGGGCACGACGGTAATCCTTATGCGGCAGGTCCAGGATTTGCTGGTCATTTGTATAAGAGTGGATGGTTGTCATCAGACCGCGTTTGATGCCGAATGTATCATGAAGCACTTTTGCAAATGGTGCCAGACAGTTTGTTGTACAAGATGCATTGGAAATGATGTCATGCTGTGCTGGATCATATTGATCATCGTTAACACCCATAACCATGGTCAGATCTTCATCTTGCGCTGGAGCAGAGATAACCACTTTCTTAGCGCCTGCTTCTATATGCTTCTTCGCATCTTCAGCTTTTGTGAAACGTCCAGTGGACTCAATGACAACTTCTACGCCAAGATCTCCCCATCCCAAGTTGGCTGGGTCGCGCTCGGAAAGTACTTGGAATTCTTTGCCGCCTACAGCGATGTTGGAGCCGTTTACGGTCACTTCTTCTTCCAATTTACCATGTACAGAGTCGTATTTCAGCAGATGTGCCAACATATTGGCGTCTGTCAGGTCATTGACTGCTACTACTTCCACTTCATCATTTTTCAATGCTTGACGGAACACATTGCGTCCAATTCTCCCAAAACCGTTAATACCAATCTTTACTGCCATTTTTATTCCTCCTAGATGTTTTCTTGATTTGGATTATATATTCAAAGGGAACTATAATTTCCCTTTAAAATCTGTTCAGCTGCTGCGCGATCGGTGATGAGCAGATCGCTTTTCCCCTGCTGAAAATAGGATGATATTGCTTGCCCCTTCGACTTACCGCCCGCAATGGTTATGACTTGATTGATATCCAGGAGATCTTCCAACTGAAGGCCGACCGTTCTAACCTTGTGGACAATCTTTCCGGTTTCGTCAAAATAATAACCAAATGCCTCACTGACAGCGTTGCCTTCTTTCAATTTATCAATCACCGTTGCTTCCGTTTTTCTTCGTTTGGCCATGGAAAGAGCATCTCCTACCCCATGCAAAACGATATCCGCATGCCTGATGATCTCAACCATTTCAAAGATGGAAGGTTCGTTGATCAATGTCTGATAGGTCATCTCACTGATCGGGTCGGGCACATAGAGCAGCCGGTAATCCCCATTTGCTCGATTGGCCATTTCTGCAGCAATCCGACTCGCCTGATTTTCCACCTTTTCGCCGACACCGCCTCTAGCTGGTACAAACAGCAGGCCATTTTGCACCTCTAAGGGAGTCATGACGTCCGCCACTGCAGCGACAGTGGAACCGCCGGTCACCGCAATGGTAACACCATTGTGGACGATTCCTTTCAGATAGGAAACACATGCTTTGCCCATTTCTTGTTTTACCCAATGGTCTTCATCACTATTTCCCGGGACAATAATAACATTCTCTACTTGTAAGGTTTCCTTTATTCGTCTTTCTAAAACTTCCAACCCTGATATTTCACCCATTAAGGAAGCCAACTGTTCGAGAATTAATTTTCCCTCTTCTGTAATAAACATTCCTTTAGAGGTAACCTCAAGGAGTCCCTGCCTGTGCAGGAAATCCACCTCACTACGGACATGGCGTTCTGTCAGGTTTGTGTTTTCAACAATTGCCCTCCGCCCGATCGGCTGAAAGTGCTCGACAATATGGAGTATGGTATATCTCTGTTGCATCACCTTCAACAAATCAGGGACTAGTTTTTTCTGTGCATCTGTCAAAGCTTTCATGAAAAAACTCCTTCTATCAGTCGGGGCAAAAATGACCCGGATGATCATAATCTGTCCCATCCGCAATTTCATGATACCATATATTTTTATTTATACAACAAATTTGGCATTGAAATCTTTATTCATCTTCGACATGTGTTTGGCTAAACAACTTTTCAAGGTTTTCATAGCTGATCTGCTCACAGTTCAGCTGCTTACCATCCACTTCGATTACAGGAATCTCGAGCTGATACTTCTCCAGCCATCCATCATGGGCATGTATATCCCGTTCTTGCAATTCTATTGGATAATCTCCTTGAAAGAGCGATACTAATGCCTTTGCTTCGTCACATAATGGACAGTGACTTTTGGAATAAATAATCACTTTCACCCATTCCCTCTCCTTTCTCTACGTTTTACTGAGGAAGGAATCCCCAGTTGTTTTCTATATTTCATGATCGTGCGCCGTGCAATGGATATACCGAATTCGCCTCCCAATTTCTGTCGGATACCCTCATCTGACAGTGGTTTGGTTTTGTCCTCATGTTCGATGAGCTCTTGAATCATTTTCTTTACAGCGAACGCCGATGTCTGCTTGCCATCCGGCTGTCTGACCCCCGACTGGAGGAAAAATTTGAGAGGGAGCACCCCTTGACCTGTCTGAACATACTTATTGTTGAGTGCCCTGCTTACAGTGGAAATATGCACACCTATCTCTTCTGCTATCTCTCTGAGAGTCAGTGGACGAAGCATGTATGCCCCATGTTCGAAATACATATATTGTCTCTCTACGATAATCCGGATAATCTGTTCGAGTGTGTTGGTTCGGTAGGAAATGGCTTGCTTAAGCCAGTCTATCTGCCTGTATTTTTCTTTGAGATATGCAGCGGCCTCCTTGTCAAGTTCAGTCCCTTCCATATAGCGGTCGTTTACTTCGATGTCAGGGGAATTCCATTTAAAGAAAGAAATCTTCCACGAACCATCCTTTTTGTAGATGGATGCTTCTGGTATGATATATTCTGGCTGTTTGGTCTCGAGCAGGTGGCCTGGCTTTGGATGGCATGATTTAATCTCATTCAAGAGCTTTTCCGCTTCTTCCAATCGAACACCGTAGTGTTCTGCTATAGCTTCTTTGTTTTCCTCAGCGACCCAGACAAGGTGGTCTGCCAGCAGTTCTTCGGCAAATGGCTGGTGGGTTTCTCTTTGCTTAAGTTGTAATACAATACATTCGCCCAACGTGCGAGCGCCTATACCTGCCGGCTCCAACTGTTGGATTTTCGCCAATGCCTCTTCCACTTCCTCTTCAGTGGTCCCACAGTTTTCAGCCCAAATTTCCATATCTATACCGAGATAGCCATCTTCGTTCAGTGAATCGATTCCAAACTCAATGATTGGCAGCAATTCAGCTCTGACATCAAGGGTATACAATTGTCCTTTCAGTTGATCATACATCGTCTCTTCGGCCTGGTTGATCTCACCAACGGAGAAATCTCCTTGATGACCCGCCTTGTATTGAGAAAGATCATAATCAAAATCGACTTCTTCAATCAGCGGATTCTCCTTGGACAGTTCCTTAATATAATCAATCAGCTCCACACTGGAAAACTGAAGAACCTGTAAGGACTGCAGCAAGGACTGATTCATCTTCCATTCCAGCCGCTGCTCCTGCACCAGTCTTGGTTTCATATTGCTCCCTCCCCACCCTCTTTCTTCTAATATTGCCATATGGGAGCAGAGGCTGTCACTAAACAGGAGTGCCCCTGTGCTTGATGAGTGGAAGATACCCACCCTCTTCTTTTATAATGGGTAAAAAGGATAGTAGTTCGTATGGGAGGTACACAGATGATCGAAGTATATACGGACGGGGCTTCAAGCGGAGACCCCGGCAAAAGTGGCGCAGGCATTTATATAAAAAAAGCCGGCCAAGCTTATGAATATTCTTATCCATTGGGGAACTTATCCAATCATGAGGCAGAGTTCCTTGCAGTCCTGAAGGCATTGGAAGTATGCCAAGCTGATTTCCCCGATGATATTCTATCCTTTCGTTCTGATTCCAAACTTGTTGTAGAAGCCGTGGAACGCAATTATGTAAGAAGCGAGAAATACGCCCCGTTACTCCAGAGGATTAATGAAGTTTCTGCTTTCTTTCCATACTTCTTCATAAAATGGATACCAGAGAAGCAAAACAAACATGCAGATCAGCTTGCCAAAAAAGGAATTCAGCTGAATGATTCCTCAAACTGAAAAAGGCAGCACTTGACTGCCTTTTTCCTTCAGGTGAAACTGCTTTTTATTGGGCTTATTTATAGCTATAAGGACAATAATGGTGAAACTGCTTTCCCAGCCAACTCTATTCTTATTCCCCACGATAGCCGGTGTTCGCTCGGACCTTCACTTCCATATACCGTTCATAATTATATTCCTTCGAGAGGAAGGTCCCGACGACTCCACCGATGAATCCAACTGGCACAGATATAATGGCCGGATTGGTCAGCGGAAAGAGCGGTTCCCCTTGGAATATAGCTGCTCCGGTTTCCGGAGATATTACATTGGGACTAATGGATACCAAAATCAATGCAGTAAGAAGCCCTGACAGCATGGCACTGATTGCCCCGCTTGTGTTGAAATTTCTCCAATAAATGGTATAAAGAATGACAGGCAGATTGGCACTGGCTGCGACACAAAATGCTAATGAGACCAGAAAGGCAACATTGAGATTCTGGGCGAAGAGCGCCAATAAGATAGAAGAGATCGATACCGCAAGTGAAGCGTAGCGCGCTGCTACCATTTGCTGCTTGTCCGTCGCCTTCCCTTTTTTTATGATCTGTCCATAAATGTCATGGGCAAAAGCGGATGCACCTGACAAAACAAGACCAGCGACTACTGCAAGAATGGTAGCAAACGCAACAGCTGCCACAAATGACATCAATAAGTCTCCCCCAAGTGCTTCCGCTAACAGAGGAGCCGCCATGTTGCCAGCCGGATTCGCCTGGGTTATTCTGCTCTCCCCAACGAAGGCAGCTGCACCGAAGCCGAGAAAGATTGTAAGTATATAGAAGATGCCAACCACCCAGGTTGCAGTAACGACCGAACTTCTTGCTGTCTTGGCATCTTTTACAGTGAAAAAGCGCATCAAGATATGGGGGAGCCCGGCCGTACCAAGGACAAGTGCCACCATCAATGAAATGGTATCAAGCGGTACCGTGTACTGTAATCCAGGGTTCAGATAGGATTCCCCATGGCTTGTGGCCGTCTTCGCCTCCCGGAACATTTCCAGGATATTAAAATTGAACTGCAGAAGAACAAGGAAAGCGATGATGACAGTACCGAGCATGAGGAGTACTGCTTTGGTGATCTGTACCCAGCTAGTAGCCGTCATCCCGCCGAACAGCACATAGATTGTCATCATGATTCCTACAAGCAAAACAGCCATCCAGTAGTCAATTCCGAATAACAATTGAATCAATGCACCTGCACCCACTAACTGGGCAATCATATAGAAGACCACGATGGTAATTGTGCTCAAGGCTGCCACTGCCCTGACCTTACGTGCATCAAAGCGGGCGTTGATCATATCTGCTAAGGTATATTTGCCCAAATTCCTTAATGGCTCAGCCACCAGGAACAATACGACTAGATAAGCCACCAAGTAGCCGATGCTGTAGAAAAACCCGTCAAAGCCGAACAAGGCTATTGCCCCTGCAATCCCCAGGAAAGAAGCCGCAGACAAATAATCTCCCGCAATGGCCAGACCATTCTGCCATCCCGTCAACCCTCCCCCTGCCGTATAAAAATCACCGGTTGTTTTCGTTTGTTTGGCAGCATAATAAGTAATCAGAAGTGTCGCCCCTACAATCAGCAAGAACAGGGTAATGACAGTAGCATTCATCTTCTGCTTCCTCCTTCCGTCAACTCCTCTTGGATGATTTCTTCAGCCTGTCTATCAAATGAAGCGGACTTCCGTACATATAGAGTACACAACACCCATGTCACAATGAATTGGGCGAATGCATAGATCCAGGCTAAAGTTATATCTCCTACGACAGGACGATTGAGTAACGTCGTGTAGGAAGTCAATATGGGGAGTGAAAAATAGAATAATAGAAAGAAAATGGAAAGAGGTGCAATAAACTTTTTCCTCGACTGCATCAGCTCCTTGAATTTCTGGCTCTCAGCCGTCCTTACAAACTTACCGTAGCTCTGCCCTTTTTTCATCGAGTAATTGTAATCGGTTTCAATACTCACTATAAATTTCCCCCTTTTGTGCTTCTGCCGGCAGTGAAGCGACTGGTATGATGTCCTTATAGTAACTGAGAAGGATTTGAAATTCAATTGATAATTTTCCAAAATATTAAAATAATATAAAAGTCTTAGTAGTTTTGTATTATTTTGCCTATCAACTGCTTGCTAGATTTATAGCAATACTTTGCGCAACGACAGGACTTCACTTTCCATCGGCAGCACATAGGTTAGAATCCATTCAGCTCCATACACATTAACTATGAAGACCACCATTTTGATCCAACCATTGAGGCCATCCCCTGTACGGGAATGGCCTCTTGTATTATTACACCTCACGAACTCGGTTTTCCATCGAACCGATTTGTTCTATCTCCAGCCTGACCACATCTCCATCTTTCAGAAAATGTGGGGGGTCCATCGCGACACCCACTCCATCCGGTGTACCAGTCAGGATGATATCTCCTGGCTCCAGTGTAATCAAACTGGAGATGAAGTTGATAAGCTGCGGAATATCGAAAATCAGATGGCTTGTGCTGGATTCCTGCCGCTTCTCTCCGTTCACAAACGTACAAACAGCTAAATTAGAAGGGTCTTCCAGTTCATCTGCTGTCACTACCCACGGGCCTATAGGTGTACTCCGATCCAGTGTTTTCCCCTGCAGCCATTGTGGTGTACGTTTTTGCAGGTCTCTTGCAGAAATATCATTGCCGATGGTATATCCGGCAATATATTGAAGCGCATCTTCCCTTTGCACGTTGGTTGCTTCACTCCCGATTACCACACCCAGTTCCACTTCATAATCCAACTTATTCGTTGCTGCCGGCTTTTCTATATCATCTGCCGGTCCAATCAAGGCATTACGGAACTTTGCGAATAGAACAGGGTAGTCAGGCACCTCTCCTTTCATCTCTTCCGCATGGGCTGCATAATTTTTGCCTATACAAATAATTTTAGAAGGAGCAGGTACGGGGGTACCCAGTTCAATCAGATCCTTAGAAATAGGGGTTTCCTCCGTATCCTTGAGATATCTCTCAGCCTGATGTGCAAGGTTAAGCACATCCTTACCCAACCTGTAAAAACTGGCTGGGTCTGTAGGCATGCTCCTCTGAAGTGGAACTCCTTTTCCAACTCCGATTGCCTTTCTGTAACTCTCCTGTAAATCATATACTTCTCCATTCACCATCAATCCCATCCTGAAGTCTCCTGGAATCTCCTTTGGTTTATAACTGATCAGCTTCATATGGTCGTCATCCTTTACTATGTATTTGATAAGAAAATTCTATCAAATCAACGGGGCCAAAGATAGCTCGAAGTATGTAGCCCGGTTTGAGGCAGGTCATGCGAGGGTAGAAAAATAGTAACGCAAGATCAATAGAGGAGGCATATAGTGATGAGCAAACATATCCAAGGCTCCTATCGTAAACAGGAAAGTGCCGTCGAAGCAGTTAATAAGCTTAAATTGGAAGGGTACAAGCCAAGCCAGATCACTGTCGTCACAAACAGTAAAAAAACGGAAGAATTGAAGTATGAGACTTCTGTTAATTTGGAAGAGGGAACAAAAGAAAAGAAGAAAGATGAGAGCTTGATGGACAAGGTTGATCGTCTATTTGCCGATGAAACGACAAACCCATTGAACCAGTTGAGAGATTTGGGAGTGAACGAGGAAGAAGCCAAACAACACCAGGGAGATATGAAATCTGGTTTGTATCTGGTTTTGGTGGATGAGACCCAACCGAAATAAGGTAATCATACGCACATTTCCCCAGGTATTCTGGAAGGGCCATGAACCGGCACTCTACTAGCCGGCAGGCCCTTTTATCACAGGTCGTTCACAGCTCCAGTCAGCCCATTTCCCACCTCCTCCGATCATGGCCCTCCATTCATCCTGCATTATTCACAAATCGTTCACCATGCTTCAAAACCCACATGTTATACTGTAATTGCTATAGACGATAGAATGGAGGAACAGAATGATTAACAGTAGATGGAACGCCTTTATCACACTTATTCTTGCTTTTGCCTTCCTTTCTGCCTGCAATACATCAGAGGAAGATACGGAAAATGCTGCTGAAGACCTTCCTGAACTAAAAGTGGATTTTCGGGTACCTGATCAAACAGGTGTAGGTGAATCTGTGGAGCTGACTGCCGAAGTAACCTATGGTGGGGAAACAGTAGAAGATGCAGAAGTGGCCTTCGAGTACTGGAAGAGTGAGAATGAAGAAAGCAGTAAAGAGGTTATACCAGAGTATAAGGGCGAGGGAGAATATAAGGCGAGTATATCATTTGAAGAAGAAGGCATGTACGAAATTTATTCTCATGTGACGGCAGAGGGGCTACATACCATGCCACTGGCTTCTATTCAAGTCGGGGATGGCGCTTTACCTGAAGAAGACAGTAAAGAACATGAAAAACAGCCAGATGGTCTCTCCATCCATTTCAAGGAGCCTGACCAACCTCTTTCCAACGATGAGACAGAACTGGTAACACAACTTGAGATGGATGGAGCTGCTTTGGAAGCTGCTCAACTCAGATACGAAATATGGAAAGCGGGAGAAGATGACGCCAACCATCAATGGGCAGAGGCAGAAGAGTTGTCAGCTGGTGAATATCAAGCTTCCCACTCCTTTCCTGGGAGTGGAACATATACTATAAACGTCCATGTGGAGAATGAGAGCGGTCTGCATGAACATCAGGAATTTGAACTATCTATTGAATAATGCAGATGTACGGAATAGAGGCCAGCATTCTACGGAATGCTGGCCTCGTTCCATACTCTCAGAAACTATCGGTATTGATATTTATGTATTACAGTCAATACATCTTTTAAATCATCGACAGCTATCTGGCCGGGAGCGGATGCCTCTTTTCCGGCTCCAAAAGTGGCTGCAGAACCGAATACCTCTCCAGCAAGCCTGCTAATCAAGCCCAATTTGCCCATGGCCATCGTAATCAGCGGCCTGTTTGCATAGTTTTCCTTCATCCGGTTGGTTGCATGCAAGAGGGTGAAAAGGTCATCCATACTACGAGGCATCACAGCAATTTTTGCAATGTCAGCCCCCATCTCTTGCATTCCTTTCAGCCTTTGGACAATTTCTTCCATAGTTGGGGTCCCTCCAAAATCATGGTTAGAAAGAATCACACGCACCCCCTTCTCACCTGCCTGCTGGATGATATTCTTGACCTGTTGCTCATCGGAATAATATTCTACATCGATCATGTCTACTCTGCAACTATCAACCATCCTGGATAACAGCTCAAAGTATTCAGTCTCGGACCATTCCCTGCTGCCTCCCTCTTTATGGGTACGGAAGGTGAACAACAAAGGAACCTCTCCCAATGCCATACGCAGTTCATCAGCAGTCCTGCCGACTTCCTCCATATATTCCAGCCGTTCATAGACATCTGCCCGCCATTCCACCATGTCGGGGTTCAGCTCCTTAACCACTTGGACTTCCTCTACTAGCTCTTCACTTGTTTTTCCCATCAGGGGAACAATCACCTTGGGACTTCCTTCACCTATGGTTAGATTTCGTATTTTTACAACGCTCATTCGTTTCCCCCCATTACTGAAATTAATGAATATTATACTTGAACTCTAACATTTTTTCCTCTGTGCAATCAGGACTATTTATCTTATACTGATGCTAATTACATATTTTCAGGGGGAGCATTGGCATGAAAAAAGAAACGATCACACAAAAAAGTATAGTTCTTATCGGTTTCATGGGAGCAGGGAAAACTACTGTCGGAATGGAGTTGGCAAAACAATATGGAAGACCATTTATCGATACAGACGAGGAAATAGAGAAGGCTTTCGGCATGCCTGCGACAGAGATCTTCCAGACTCACGGGGAAAGAGCTTTCCGCAAAAAAGAAAAAGAAGTCATTACAGCGTATGCCCGACAGCCAGGAAACATCATCTCGGTCGGTGGAGGAGCATTCCTACAGGAGGAACTTAAAGAAGTTTGCATGTCGAACAGTATTGTCATCTTCTTGGAAATTTCCTGGCCTTATTGGCAGGACAGACTCAGCGTATTAATCGATACCCGTCCCGTACTGCAAGGGAAATCCATCAAGGAGATCCAAGAATTGTTCGAGCAACGTCAACAGGTCTACCGCTCTCACCATTTAAAAGTGAATACCGATAACCTCACACCTGAGCAAACTGCACAGCACATCTTCACAGAACTGCAACAACAGGAGCACTGATAAAGAAGCAGACAGCAACATTCATTTAATGAAAAGATTGTTTAAACCATACAACACCTATTACATGTATTAGCCCGGAAAGAGTTTTTATCTTTTCCCGGGCTTCATTGCATGCTCTCTACGTTAACTGGATAGTTATTGCCTACTCTTTTACCTTTTCTTTCAATAGCATCCACGGCCTGTTACGTTGCCACTCCACTTCTACCTCTTCGTGCAGAAAAGCTGAAAGGTTTCCACTGGTAAGAACCCGTTCCGTTTGCCCTTGATCAAACACTTTTCCACCCCTAAGCAGCAGTGTATGAGAGAAAACAGGAAGAATCTCTTCTGTATGATGGGTGACAAAAATAATGGTGGGAGCACCCTTTTCGGATGCCATACGGCTGACCGACTCCAGTAAATCTTCCCTTGCCAAGAAATCCAGACCAGTTGTCGGTTCATCCAATATCAACAGTTTAGGATCCCCCATTAAACCTCTCGCAATCAGAAGTTTTTGTTTCTCTCCTTGTGAACATGATTGATAGGGGTTTTCAGCCAATTCGGCACAATCCAGCTGTTCCATCAATTGGTATGCCTTATGATACTCTTCATCGCCTGGATGCTCATAAAGTCCGATGGAAGCATACTTCCCACTCAACACGACATTTACTCCAAGCTCTGTTCCCCTGATGCGTTCTTGAAGAGAAGAACTTACCCAGCCGATAGATTTTCTCAGTTCCCTTATATCCGTTTTGCCAAATAAATTCCCGAGGACTTGAACCGTGCCATTGGTAGGCCATATATAGCCATTGATCATATTGAGCAGAGTCGTCTTTCCGGACCCATTCAGCCCCAGAACAGCCCAGTGCTCCCCGCTTTTTACCTCCCAATCTATTTCTGATAGGATCATCTTCCCTTCCCTCTTCCACGATACATTGGACAATGCGACATCAATCGACATGTTTTCCCCTACCTTCCTATTTCAGATATAGAAAAAAGCAAGAAATACAGTATTCTGCATTTCTTGCTTCATCTCAGTTGACGCGCCCGGAGGGATTCGAACCCCCGACTGACTTGGTACCGGAAACCAACGCTCTATCCTACTGAGCTACGGGCGCATAGAATTGTTAATCGTTTTTTAACACATATAACATTATAACGCCCTCTCAGCTATTTGACAACCCCTCTTTTAAAATCATGCAGGTTTATTTTTCTGATGACTGGGAATGATGGTTAAAAGATTTATCTTCATCTCGAACGTTATCGTTTGACCTTTATTGACCATTTAGTTATGATGTAGAAAGAACGTTATTGAAAAAGGGAGGATTTTACTTATGAACTTAATACCGACTGTAATTGAACAGACCAACCGCGGAGAACGTGCCTACGACATTTACTCTCGCCTGCTGAAAGACCGCATTGTTATGCTGGGAAGCGGAATCGATGACAATGTGGCTAATACGATTGTTGCACAGTTATTATTCCTGGAAGCAGAGGATCCAGAGAAAGACATTTCCTTATACATCAACTCCCCAGGTGGGTCCATTACTGCAGGAATGGCTATCTTTGATACCATGCAGTTCATCAAGCCGGATGTATCCACCATCTGTACAGGTATGGCTGCATCCATGGGTGCCTTCTTGCTCGCGGCAGGGGAAAAGGGCAAACGCTATGCTCTCCCTAACAGTGAAGTAATGATTCACCAGCCGCTTGGCGGAACGCAGGGTCAAGCTACTGACATCGAGATCCATGCCCGCCGCATTATTGAAATGAAGCGGAAAATGAACGAAATTCTTTCCGAGCGTACTGGTCAACCGCTCGAGGTCATCGAACGTGATACAGAGCGTGATAACTTCATGAGTGCCCAGAAATCCGTAGAATACGGCCTGATTGATAAAATTCTGGAACGTAATGAGAAATAATTGGAGACACGGCCGTCCCATCAATCTACAAAGATTGATGGGACGTTTTTTTTTATGGACAACGATATAGAGATGATGGGAATATGAAAATCAAAAAATGTAATCATATCCATGTTCCTCCATCAACTGGTGAGAAAGTTGTAAAGCCATCCATTAAGGAAAAAATCCACGAAGAAGTTTCATTCTCTTCGTGGATGATCGTTGGTTACAGCTTCATTGATAAAGCCTTCTCATTTTATCCGCTTTGTGATATATGGTTATCTTCGGCTTGATGCCGGTTCAATTTGAAACAAAGGAAATCAAATGCTCCATTGCATCTGCTTCATCTGCACCTTCTGCAATGATTTTTATTTCTTCCCCACTTGTTACTGCTAAACTCATTAATCCCATGATACTCTTGGCATTAACTTTTTTTCCGCCTTTTTCCAGAAACAAATTTGCTGAATACCGATTGGCCTCCTGCACAAATTGTGCTGCAGGACGTGCCTGCAATCCAGATTCCAATTCCACTTTGACGGATTTCTCAACCAAATTCCTCATCCTCTCTACTCGTAAGCGCTACCAAGCCATATTGTAGTTAATCGACAGCTCCTGCCCCAAAGCCGGAACTGCCGATTGTTTATGGCATGCGAAAAATTGATTTGATATTTTTATTTATCTGTATTATATCATGAACAATCGATGAAATGAATTATTTCGTTGCAGGCGCCTCTCCCCGCTTTATTTTTTCGGCAAACTCATCAATCTTCTTCAGTCGATGGTTCACACCTGATTTTGATATTCTTCCAGTTGACATCAACTCGCCCAGTTCTTTCAACGTTACATCCTCGTGCTCTACGCGGAGTCTTGCGATTTCCTGCAGTTTTTCAGGAAGCTGATCCAGCCCGACAGTCCGCTCAATCAACTTGATATTTTCTATTTGTCTAAAAGCTGCACCAATAGTCTTATTAAGATTCGCTGTTTCGCAATTGACCAGACGGTTCACCGAGTTCCTCATGTCTCTCACAATCCGGACATCCTCAAATTTGAACAAGGCATTATGCGCCCCTATCACACTCAGAAAAGCAGTAATCTTTTCTGCTTCTTTCATATAGACGATGTATCCGTTTTTGCGCTCCAGTTTCCGTCCGTTTAAATTGAAATCATTCAACAGTTCACACAAAGCATCATTATGTTCTTGGTGGAAATTAAAGATTTCGAGATGATAGGACGATGTTTCCGGGTTGTTGATCGAACCACCGGCTAGGAAAGCCCCGCGCAAATAAGATTTTCTGCAGCATGGCTTCTTTAGAAATTTATCTGAAATGGTCCGAATCAGCCTGTACGGTTCTTCGAAAATTCCAAGGTCCGTCAACATTCTTTTTACATCTTCCTTCATGCGTACAATATAGACATTATTTTTTTTCAACTTCATTTTTTTGCGGACCAGCAGTTCCACTGGAAAAGAATATATCGATTTGATTAATGTATAAATTCTCCTTGCAATGGCAGCATTTTCCGTTTGGACATCCAAAACAAAATCCTGCCGGGAGACGGACAGGGCGCCATTCATGCGTATCAAAGCTGCAAGTTCGGACTGGATGCAGCATTCCTCTACTTCCATGCCCGTCAGTTCTTTCTTGATTTCTGAAGCAAAAGACATCTGTCTCCCCCCTTCCCTTTAAGTGAAGCCTCATTCCTGCAGCAGTCCATCACTTTCTTCTTTTTATAGCGGAATACAATAAGTTGGAAACTTTCTCGGTATCGTGCCTGATCGTCGACTTCGAATGGTCAATGATGTCCCCTTCAATGACCTTGAGGCCCATCTCCCGTAGACGGTCGGTATCATATAAAACGGGCTCCGCATTCTCCTCTTCATAGACGGCCCTTACATTTTTCCGGATAGGTTCATTATGGACCACAATGGAATCCACTGTTCCTTGTCCTATGTGGCTGGTGATTGCCTCTACATGCTCTGAAGCAGTATAGCCCGTTGTTTCACCCGCCTGGGTCATGACATTGCACACATATACAACCTCTCCTCTGCTCATACGGATGGCCTGGTCAATCTCAGGCATGATCAATGTCGGAAGAATACTCGTATACAAGCTTCCGGGAGCAATCACGATCAGATCAGCATTCTTGACAGCACGGATGGCGTTCGGCAATGGTTTGACCGGCTGCGGCTGGAGAAACACCTTTTTAATCCGTTTATTGGACAATGGTATATTGGATTCACCGGAAACGATACTGCCATCTTCCATTTCAGCGTGCAGGGACATACTGTCATTGGAAATCGGATATATCTTCCCTTTCACATTCAGTACGCGGGAAATCTCCTTGATTCCATTGTTGAAATTCCCAGTAATGGAGGTCATTGCTGCAAGAAGGAGATTCCCCATGGAGTGGCCGGAAAGACCATTACCCACCGCAAACCGATGCTGGAATAGGTCCACCAGCATCGGTTCCGCATCAGATAGAGCAGCTATTACATTACGGATATCCCCAGGAGCGGGGATATCCATTTCACTTCTCAGCCTGCCGGTACTGCCTCCGTCATCCGCCACCGTGACAATAGCGGTCAGCTGTATAGGTAGATTTTTTAAACCTCTCAGCAGAACCGGCATACCTGTCCCGCCGCCAATGACTACGACCCTGGGATTATTTTCTTCCGTCATATCAATGTCCCTTTCTTTTATCAATATCCCTATGTGTTACATGGGCAATATAATCTGGCGACAACTCTTTGGCAAAGTATTCCGCAAGCGCCACAGAGCGATGTTGGCCGCCAGTACAGCCAATGGCCACCACTAATTGAGACTTTCCTTCTTTTTTATACTGTGGAAGCATAAATTGAAGCAGATCGAGGATCTTCGATGTGAACTCCTGGGTATCTCCCCATTTGAATACATAGGAAGACACTTCCTTATTCAAGCCAGTCATTGGCTGCAAGTGGGATACATAATGCGGGTTTGGAAGGAATCGGACATCAAACACAAGGTCAGCGTCTATAGGCAGTCCGTATTTGAAACCGAAGGACATCATCTGAATCGAGAACACTGTCTGCTTTTCTTCCGCATATACTTTCACGATTTTTTCCCTGAGCTCCTTAGGCTTCAGTTTCGTCGTATCGATGATGCGGTTGGAACGTCCTCTCAATTCATCGAGTATCTCCCTCTCCTTCCTGATCCCATCAAGAGGCAGACCCTCGACGGCCAGAGGGTGTGATCGCCTTGTTTCTTTGTATCTGGTAACCAGTTGCTCATCTTTGGCATCTAAAAACAGGATATGTTCTTCCAGCCAGTCCTCTTTTCCCAGTGTATCCAATGCTTCTACAAGCGAGTCGAAAAACTCCCTGCCGCGCAAATCCATCACAATCGCTACTTTACGGATATTATTCGTGGAGTCCCTCATTAAATCGAGGAACTTTGGCAGCAATGTCGGCGGCAGATTATCCACACAATAATATCCAAGGTCCTCAAAACTTTGGACGGCAACGGTTTTGCCGGCTCCGGACATCCCAGTGATGATGACTAGTTTAGTTTCTGTTTCCCCGTTTTCCATCTGTCTCTCCCCTTTAAAAAAACCGTATCGCCAGGCAGGCACGTAACTCATCTTCCTACTTATATTTATGCAGCACTTTGGCTGAGTTATTCTTTGACTGTCGCACTATCCTCTATTATACAATGAACAAAAACAAAGCAACAAGGGAATATTATTTCCTGTTCTCTATTCGACATCATCGGACAGCCTTTTCTTGGATACCAAAAAAAATGCACAGGTGTCGAGCACCTGCGCCAATAAACTAATCTATCTATTAAAAGGGGGTCAATTAGTTACTTCTATTGTAACTAACCAATGTTTCATGCGTATTACGGGAATGTTATAAGGGTATTACTTTTTGTAAATTTTCCCTTTACGTTTCTAGTTTCCCGCTTTGATTGCCTCGTGCAGGTCTTCGACATATTTAATGGCTGCCTCTGCTGCAATACTGCCATCCCCTGTCGCTGTCACGATTTGTCGAAGATCCTTCTCCCGAATATCACCAGCTGCAAACACACCCGGGATATTTGTTGCCATGTTTTCATCGGTAGGGATATAG
The DNA here is from genome assembly GCF_042643145.1 of Virgibacillus xinjiangensis. Lineage (NCBI taxonomy): Bacteria > Bacillati > Bacillota > Bacilli > Caryophanales > Bacillaceae > Virgibacillus > Virgibacillus xinjiangensis. The sequence continues at coordinate 34,630 of NZ_JBHRSA010000049.1, read as the reverse complement.
CCTTCTCCATTGGTGATCCCTAGAGACTGGAATGGCTCGCTTAATGGGACCATACCGATGTACACAAAAACTCCATCTGCATCGAAATCACGGGTTTCACCAGTTTTCACATTCTCCAACGACACACTGCTGACTTTGCCTTCAGGCCCATTAATCTCATTGACCACCGTATCCCAGATGAAATCGATTTTATCGTTGTCGAAGGCACGATTTTGCAAGATCTTTTGGGCACGCAGTTCATCACGGCGGTGAATGATCGTAACCTTTTCAGCAAAACGGGTCAGATAGATACCTTCTTCCACAGCCGAATCTCCTCCGCCTATGACCACTAGATTCTTTCCTTTGAAAAAGGCCCCATCACAGACAGCACAGTAAGAAACCCCGCGTCCGCCAAGTTCTTCTTCTCCGGGGATACCTAGTTTTTTATACTGGGCGCCCGTTGTTATTATGAAGGAACGGGTCTTGTATTCCTTATTCCCTGCAATTACCGTCTTATATTCTCCTTCATCTGTAACCTCTTTAATATCACCGTACGCATACTCTGCACCGAACTTTTTTGCGTGCTCGAACATCTTATTAGACAGATCAGGTCCAAGGATATGATCAAATCCAGGATAATTCTCTACTTCTTCCGTATTTGCCATTTGACCTCCAGGGATCCCGCGTTCAATCATAAGTGTATCCAAGTTGGCACGTGATGCATAAACCGCAGCGGTCATGCCGGCTGGTCCAGCTCCTGCAATAATTACGTCATATATACGTTCGTCGGACATAGCAATCGCCCTTTCCTATTCATAATTCATAAAGCAACTATAGCGTATTAAAAATAATGGGTTTCGTCCATCAATCTGCTTATCTTTATTTCCAGGGGCCTTCTTCCTTGGAAAGCTTCGGATGCCTTTTGCACCCTTCCTCCCAGAGGGACAAAGCTTTTGCAGGCTCACCAACACGGTAGGCTGCGACACTGTACCAATGGAAATAAGACAGATGGCTCTTCATTTGATTCTTCACCAATGGACGGAAACGCTGATACGCCTCTTTATAATAACCAGTTCTCGCCAAAGTAACTGCAATCCTCAGCTTCTGCTGTTGATGGATTGGATACACATTAAGCAACACATTTATATGATGGCGGGAATCTTCTTCCCGTTCGAGTTGATGATAAAACAAAGCAAGGTTCGTATGGCTGTATAAATTGTTCGGATCATCCAAGATAGTCTGTTGCTCGATCTCAACCGCCCGTTCTTCCTCCCCGGTAAAGAAGAGTGCATGGGCGTGGTCATGGATAGCCGTTTTGTGTTCGGGGAATATCAACATCATATCCTCAATGAGAGGCAGTGCCTGCTCCCATTCCCTATTTTCCATGTGATAGAAGATAGTCTCTTGGTAGATAAGAAGATCATCCTCTTCTTCCAGATCCCAATTATCGTCATCCGTATCATCTTCATCAATGTCAATCATCTCGAGCAGCGATTTCGCCTCCTCGCTGAAGTCTCCTTCCGGCTCTTTCTCCAGATAGATATTGGCATGCTTCCGAGCATCATTCAGCAACCCGAGATGGGCATAATTGTTTGCGATCAGATAATAACAATCGATATATTCGCTGACCTGAAGCACATTGGTCAGTAATTGATTGGCCTTATGATAATTGCCTGTTTCTGTATAGACCACGGATAACTGGCATGCATACAATGGCTCGAATGGCTTTGCTTCCATGGCTTTTTTCAGCCATTTCTCTGCTATATCAAATTTCCTTTTTTGAAATGCTTCCACGCCTTTAGTGAAATAAAAATCACCTTCCGGAATGAAAGGGATGATTTTATTTTCCCCTTCACGTTTCTTTTCAACATGCTGCATAGGTGGTGTCCCCCTAATATTCATTACACATACGTACAGAGTATATCATATTTGATAGGGGAATTATATATCCTCTTTCACGGCTGTGACAGCATCCTGAAGCAATTGTTCCAGTTCCTGTTCATATGCTCCTTTCTGCATACCGCTCCATTGGAGAGTTTTTGCCATATAGCGGAGAACAGAGTTTTTATGGGCCTTCACCCAATTGATTTCAAAGAACAGGGCTCCAGTTCTTCGGACAAAGAAATCCGCAGGTTTATAAGCACCTTCATACTCCATGGCATATAGCAGTTCTGCCAATACTACAGCATCCATTCCGACAGTTTCTGCTTCTTCCTTCTTTTCCAAATATAAGTTGAAAATGATATCTACATTGGCTCCGTAGGTCTTCACAAGCTTCAGGGCAGTCGATTCATCCAGCCCGATGGCTTTTCCTTCTGCCGTTTTGCGCACTTTGAAATCTTCAAACCCAGTGGAGCCGCCTACTTCTCCACCGGCTATCGGAAGATGTGCTGTCTCCGAATGCGAATAAAGGATACCTTCCTCTTCCTTCAACAGCTGGACCACAGTGTCCACTACTTCCTGGGCCATTTTTCGATACCCCGTCAACTTTCCTCCCGCAATAGAGATGAGTCCGGAATCAGAAATGAAGACTTCATCCTTCCTTGAAATTTCACCAGGGTCATCTTTTCCTTCCTCTGCGATCAGTGGGCGAATACCGGCCCAGCTTGATTCCACATGGTCTGCTTGAATATTCAAGGATGGAAACATATAATGGATGGCCTCGAGGAGATACTCCCGGTCCCCTTCCGTCATGACGGGGTGCTGTTTGCTGCCAGTATAAGCAGTATCTGTGGTACCTACATATGTTTTATTCTCCCTTGGAATCGCGAATATCATTCGCCCATCCGGTGCATCAAAGTAAACAGCCTGCTGTAGGGGAAATATCTCCTTAGGGAAAACAAGATGGACCCCTTTGGAAAGGAGAAGATGTTTACCCTGATTTGATCCATCCATTTCCCTCAAACTGTCCACCCACGGTCCTGCAGCATTAATGACCTTTTTGGCATATACGTCATACGTATGCCCGGAAATTTTATCCCTCACCTTTGCTCCGGATATTTTGGAGGACTCATCATAGAGGAAACGAACCACTTCTGCATAATTCAACGCATTGGCTCCTTTTTGAACCGCCTTTTTAACAACCTCTATCGTTAAACGGGCATCATCTGTTTTATATTCCACATAGAAGCCAGCTCCCCGCAGGCCTTCTCTTTTTATCAGCGGTTCCTTTTCCAGCGCTTCTTCGGGTTTGAACATCGTTCTCCGCTCCGTTCTCTTCACCCCGGCTAGAAAATCATAGATACGGAGGCCAATATTCGTGGTCAGTGGACCGAATGTGCCTCCCTTATGGAAAGGAAGCATCATCCATTCCGGTGTTGTTACATGCGGACCATTTTCATAGACCACTTGTCTTTCGCTCCCCGTATCTGAGACCATTTTTATTTCAAACTGCTTTAAATATCTAAGTCCTCCATGAACCAGTTTTGTCGATCGGCTGGAGGTGCCTGCTGCAAAATCCTGCATTTCCACTACGGCTGTCCGCATACCACGCGTGACTGCATCTAAAGCGACCCCCGCTCCTGTTATACCACCACCGACAACCAGTACATCCAGCTTGTCTTCCTCCAGGCGCTGGAATGCTGCTTCTCGCTTTAAACTTGATAAATTGGACATAATCGACACTCCTTATCCATCATCCTATTATATATTTACCCTAATAGATAAAAACTAATATACTTTTCCGACAAGCAGAAAAAACAAACCGTAAAGCGGAGATTTCTGCATCTGTCCGCCTTACGGTTGGCTGTTCCTTACTCATCTAACGGTAAGTTTTTCATTCTGTTTTCCATCTGCTCTTTTGTATAGATGATTTTCATCGGGTTTCCTCCAGCAAAGACACCTTCAGGTACATCCTTATGAACCAGGCTGCCTGCAGAGATGATTGCTCCATTACCGATGGTCACTCCAGGGAGGATGGTAGTATTCGCACCGATCAGCACCTTGTCGCCAATCATGACATCTCCGATCCTGTATTCTTCAATTAAATATTCATGAGCCAGAATAGTGGTATTGTAACCAATCACAGTATTTTCTCCAATATGGATTTTTTCCGGGAACATGACATCCGGCATCACCATCAAAGCAAATGCTGTCCGCTTCCCGACCCGCATCTTCAAAAAGTTGCGATAGAGCCAGTTTTTTACCCCCAGAAACGGTGTATACCTTGCTGTCTGGATCACGAGAAAGTTTTTTACCATTTTCCAGAAGGACACCGTTTTATAAATCTGCCATAGTGAGTTGCTTCCTTTTACAAAGTATCGGTCTGTACGCCGCATATCAATTCACTCCGATTATTTTCAACAGATCCCGCATGTCCTCGAGCATATAAGTCGGACCATATGATAAGAGCCTTTCCTTCCCCTTGTGGGCCCAGGCTACTCCTGCGGTCTGTACTCCCGCATTATTGCCTGCTTCGATATCATGGTAATTATCACCTACCATGAGGGTTGTATCCGGATGGCCGCCGAGCTTTTCCATGCCTCTGAGAACAGGTTCAGCGTGAGGTTTGGGGTTCTCTACATCATCATACGTCACAATAGCTTCAAAACAGTTATCCAGACCGGTAGCAAGGAGTCCCATTTCCACCCCATCTCTCATTTTAGTGGAGACAATGCCCAATTTTATATGTTCCTCTTTCAGACGGTGTATCGTTTCCTTTACGTGAGGAAACGCACGGACGAAATTATCATGATTCGCATGGTTATGGACACGGTATGCAGCTACCATCTGCTCTGCCTTTGCCGGATTTATATGCATGAATGTATCCATCAGTGGTGGACCATTGAACTCCATGATTTGTTCTTTTGTAAACGAATGATTGAACTCGGAGAAAGTATGGTGGAACGAAGCGATAATCAGTTCATTGGTGTCGATCAACGTGCCGTCGAGATCAAAGAGTATGGTATGAATGCTCATGTTCTGTTTTCCTTCCTTTTTGAAATTCTGCCCGTTTCCATATATAGCTGATCGTCATAGTCAGAACGATTGCCGTAACGAGTCGGATGATTAGTAATGGCCATACTGGAATTCCAAGCGGGATGAAGACTAGGGTATCTTCTACTACCGCATGACAAGCTACCAGAAAAATCATCGCTAAATACATGTCTTTTTTGGATACCCCGTCTTCCTTGACAGCCTGGATCATCAATCCTGCTCCATAAGCGAGACCGATGGTCAGACCAGCTACCATCGTCATGGAAGTATTTTTCTCCATTCCAAGTAGTTTCAAGGAGGGGGCGATTTTAGCTGAAAAGATATCCAGCCACCCTTTCTCACGTAAAAACTGCATAACAACCATCAAGGGGATAACAATGAGTGCAAGCTGTACGACAGCCATTAATGCAGTACTCAACCCCTGCAGGGTGATTTGCCCCCAGCCGCTCACAGTTGCCTCTGAAGCCTGAATCATTCCGTATTGTGCCTGCTCTGCTCCCCCTTTCCACAACAGGTTGATCAAAACAGCGGAAATCAAAGCGAGAGAAATCCGGGTGATCAAGATCACCCACAAATTCACGCCTACCTTCGTAGCAACAGCTGATTCGATAAACAGATTATGTGAAAAAGACAGCATGACCGCCAGAATGAATACCTCTTTCACGCTGAAATCAAAGGAGACAATAGCTGCAATACCAGCATAAAGATTCAGTGCATTCCCTAGAACCAAGGGTACTGCCGCCTCTCCAGAAAGCCCCAACAATCCCATCAAGGGCGACAATTTTTCTATCACCCATGGCAGGACAGGGGTGTACTGTAAGACGGTTACAATCAATGTGATGGGAAAGATGATCTTGCCCAATGTCCAAGTTGTCTTCAATCCCTGCTGTAATCCCCGTCCAAGTATTCCTCCCATCTATATCCCCCCGTATTCGATTTATTTTCTCTTCTGTGTTTTTTTGCCTTTTGAATTGTTCTTGCCTTTCTTTCTGGCCGTCACATCCTCATAACGGACTTGCCCACCTTGCATCCTCCTATAAATTATCAGGGCAGCCGCTACAACAATTGTCAATATGGAAATCAATTGAGCCTGTCGAATATCCCCGAAATACAGACTGTCTGTTCGAAGTCCTTCCACAAAGAAGCGACCGACCGAATAACTGATAGCATATGTAAGAAATATTTCTCCACGGATTGGATTATATTTCCGCATCAAGATTAGCAGGATAAAGACCAGGATATTCCATAGAGATTCATATAAAAAAGTCGGATGATACAAAGTCCCACCAATGGTCATCTGATTTAGAATGAAATCCGGCAAATATTGCAGGTAATCATTATAAGCAGCATCTGAAACCGGCCCGCCGTGGGCCTCCTGATTCATGAAATTTCCCCATCGGCCGATGGCCTGTCCCAGAATGAGACTTGGCGCTATGATATCTGCCAACTGCCAAAAAGAGATATTCCGTTTACGTGTGAATACAACAGCAGTCAACACGCCGCCGATAATCGCTCCATGGATGGCAATGCCGCCTTCCCAAATGGCAAAGACACCCCACCATGGCCCGCCGGCATAGTTTTCCCACTCGAATATAACATAATAGATCCGTGCAGAGATAATAGCAATCGGTATGGCAAAAAAGATGAAATCAATCAGTATATCCTTTTCAAGTCCCAATCGATCTGACTCTTTAGAAGCCAGATATATACCCAGGAATGCACCGGTAGCAATAATCACGCCATACCAATAGATGGTCAGCGGACCAAGCTCCAGAAATACCGGATCAAGCGGTTGTGCACTGGCCAACAAATCTACCCACTCCTACTCTTCTTTTTTTTCATGGTCAATCATTGTTGTCAGACGCTCGGAGAATTCCTGCGCTGTATTGATTCCCATATTTTTCAGACGGAAGTTCATCGCAGCCACCTCAATAATTACAGCAAGGTTTCTGCCAGGTCTGACCGGAATGGTTACTTTCGGTAGATGGACATCCATGATTTTCATGGTGTCTTCATCTAGACCGAGCCGGTCATACTGTTTCTTCTCGTCCCAATTTTCGAGGTTGACAATCAAAGAGATTTTTTTATAATTCCTGATGGAACCAGCGCCAAACAGGGTCATCACATTGATGATTCCCAGCCCTCTGATTTCCAGCAAGTGTTCAATCAAAGCAGGGGAGTTTCCAATCAATGTATCATAGTCTTCCTGTCTGATTTCTACACTATCATCGGCAACCAGACGATGCCCTCTTTTCACCAACTCCAAAGCAGTTTCGCTTTTACCTACTCCACTCTGTCCGGTGATCAGGACACCAACACCATTGATATCAACCAATACCCCGTGGATAGCTGTGAACGGAGCAAACTTCGACTCCAAGTAATTGGTAAGTCTGCTGATTACCCGTGTCGTCTTTCTAGGGGAATGGAGAATGGGCACCCCGCCTTTATTTGCGGCATCAATCATGGTCTGTGGGATTTCCATTCCTCTGGAAATAACGATACCTGGTGTAATATCCGTACACAGCTGGTCCATCCGGTCCCGTTGCTGGGATTCCGTCAATTCAAGGAAATAGGCCATTTCTGTTTTACCAATCAACTGAAGGCGTTCCTTCGGATAAAACTGAAAATAACCGGTCATCTCTATTCCAGGCCGTGACAAGTCACTTGTGATGATTTCCCTATGTATCCCGTCTTCACCCGCGACAAGTTTAAGATTGAAATTAGCCAATAGATCCTTTGTTCGCACAATCGACATGCTGTTCCCTCCTTCAAGGCAATCTGACTGTCTTTTATTGTAGCATATTTATTTTAGAAAAAAACTAGTGACCTTCAACCGGAGTCACTGCCCGAATTGCTCGCATTCCTATCTTTGAGTAAACGAAAAAACGCAGGAGAAGTTCCTGCGTTATCTCACCGAATCCCTGATGAGGCTGTTCAGCAATATATTCAAAATGGAGATGACGATGGCTGCAATGACCGCCATGCCAAATCCTTCGATCACAAACGCAGGACCGATCAAGCTTTGAGTAATCATGAGGGTGACTGCATTGATGACAAACAAGAACAGCCCCATGGTGACCATAGTGATCGGAAGAGTGAGGATAATCAAAATAGGCTTGATGATCAAATTCAATATGGCCAATAGGAAGCTGGCCAATAATGCCGTTCCGAAGCCATCCAATCGAAACGACTCAAACAGCTGCGCGACTACAATCAGTACAATCGCGTTCAACAAGATGGAAACGATTCCTCTCAACAACATCAGTAGACATCCCTCTCATTCGGAATGATGAAGACGGCAACTAAATATACCAGCCCAAAAGTGAACACACTGGTAATCAACAATACAGCAAATAAAAGTCGGAGTATGGTCGCATCCATATGGAAATACTCGGCAAGACCGCCCAGTACCCCGGCAAACATCCGGTTGGATTCAGAACGGTACAGTTTTTTCATATGATACCTCCTCGGTACTTTTCCCCATTTTGGTTATTAAAGCCAACACCACTTTTTATATACGGGGCAACGATGCATTGGTTTCACCCGCTTATCTCTTGTTTATCATATGCCTCTTATTTCATAAAATAAGACCTTCCTGCAAGTGTTGTTACAGGAAGGACTTCGTTAGCTATTCATAATTCCAAATAAAGAATGCTTCCTTGCTGAACATGTTCCGGGCATACTCCATGACTTCTTTCTGGTCATACCCGCCGCCAAGCATAGGGGCTGCTTGGGAATCATGCGCAAATACAGCCTTCATCTTCGTGTCGAATTGGTCACTGACGTCATTTATGACTTCCGGGTTTCCCAGCTCTTCTAAGTAATTATTGGTGATGGCCTGTGCCCATACGGTCGGCCGTTTCTCCGGAGCCATACGACGAACAGCTTCGATAGCAGCCGCACCCAACGCATTATGGTCCGGATGAACTGCGTGTTCTGGATAATGGGTGATAACCAGACTTGGTTCAATTTCATCTAGGATCCCCTTTAAATGTTCTGCCACTGCACTCCGATCCTCAAACTCCAGCGTTTTATCCCTGTATCCGAGCATCCTCAGTTCCATGTCGAGAACTTCACAAGCATCCTTCAGTTCTTTCTTACGGATATCCGGCAGTGTTTCCCTATTGGCGAACGTCGGATTGCCCATGTTTCGTCCCATCTCTCCAAGCGTCCCGCACAGGTAGGTTACAGGTACACCTTGTTCCCGGAATTGCGTGATCGTACCAGCAGCACCGAACGATTCATCATCGGGATGCGGATAGACGACAACTACATGTTTTTCCATATTACTCACCCCAATTTTCTTTTAAATGGCTCTTCCTAATCTATCATCCCGTTTCATCAGCAAATTCAATACCTGAACGGTGTTTCACTTATTTGTAATGATACCATTAAACGGCCTTCCCGGTCGTGCCCGGCCATCAGCAATTGATTTTCTTCCTGAATGGTCCAGTCGGTCAGCCCCTCTGCATAAATCCAGCCAATCTCGAGCTTCAAGCCGACTCGGTACGTATTTCCGTTTCCAACTATCTTTGCCTGATGGAAGGAAACCTGGGCATTCCTCACATATGCACCTACATTATAAGCCTTATCATTAAAATGACTTGCGTAAGCGCCATTGGTTGTTTCCAGATGAACATACACCTGCTTGTCTATAAACTGATTCAGGGTTTCCTGCACTTTTTCCAATTCTATCGGCTTCATTTTTCTACCCCCCATCCCTGCAGTTTCTTCTTATAACTTTATCGAAAGGCAGCATCAGCGTCAAAAATTCAGTCCGCTGCAACAGGCTAGGCAGCAAGTACAGGGACCTGCTGCCTTTTGGACTACTTACCGGTATTCACTTTTTCTTTCCGTTCTAAAGCCTGCGCCATCCGTGCTCTGTCCCTCTCCAAAACAGGTTTCAGATACTGGCCGGTATAAGATGCTGCTTCTTCAGCAATTTTTTCCGGGGTGCCGGTAGCAATAATCTGTCCACCCCGGTCACCACCTTCTGGTCCAAGGTCTATAATGTGGTCTGCCGTTTTGATTACATCAAGGTTATGCTCAATGATCAAAACGGTGTCACCATTTTCCACAATTCTCTGCAGAACCGACAATAGACGTTTGATATCGTCCACATGCAAACCAGTTGTCGGCTCATCAAGAATGTAGAAGGACTTTCCATTTGAACGCTTATGAAGTTCACTGGCAAGTTTCACGCGCTGCGCTTCCCCACCGGAAAGTGTAGTAGCAGGCTGCCCGAGTTTCACATAACCGAGACCCACATCATAAATCGTCTGGAGCTTCCTTTTGATCTTAGGGATAGGAGCGAAAAAGTCCAGGGCTTCTTCTACCCGCATCTCTAGAACGTCCGCAATACTCTTCCCTTTGTATTTCACCTCCAGTGTCTCCCGGTTGTACCGTTTCCCATCACACACTTCACAAGGCACATATACATCTGGCAGGAAATGCATTTCAATCTTGATGATCCCGTCTCCACGGCATGCTTCGCAACGGCCCCCTTTCACATTAAAGCTGAACCGTCCCTTCTTATATCCTCGCACTTTGGCTTCATTGGTCTGGGCAAACACATCGCGGATGTCATCGAAAACACCTGTATATGTTGCCGGATTGGAGCGAGGCGTTCTTCCGATCGGCGACTGGTCGATATCGATCACTTTATCTAACTGGTCGATTCCTTTGACTTTCTTATGCTTACCAGGTTTGACCTTCGCTCTGTGAAGCTCCTTGGACAGGTTTTTATACAATATTTCATTAATCAACGTACTTTTCCCTGAACCGGAAACCCCAGTGACCACAGTCATTAGACCAAGAGGAAACTTTGCCGTTACATTTTTCAGGTTGTTTTCGGCCGCACCGGTAATCTCGATTTTCCGTTTATCTGGTTTCCTTCTTTTCGACGGAAGCGGGATAAACTTCTCCCCGGATAGGTATTTTCCTGTCAGTGAATGTTCATTGTTCATGACCTCTTCCGGTGTTCCGCTCGCCACCACTCGACCGCCATGTTCTCCTGCTCCAGGACCGATATCAATCAGCCAGTCTGCAGCAGCCATTGTGTCTTCATCGTGTTCAACCACAATCAACGTATTGTCCAGGTCCCGCATCCGCTTCAACGTTGCAATTAAACGGTTGTTATCGCGTTGATGCAATCCGATGGACGGTTCATCCAGTACATAGAGGACACCTGCCAATGCAGAACCGATTTGAGTGGCAAGACGGATCCGCTGGGCTTCCCCGCCTGACAATGTTCCTGCAGCTCGGGATAGTGTCAGATAATCAAGTCCAACATTGTTGAGGAATTCCAGCCTATTATTGATTTCTTTCAGGATGAGCTTGGCTATTTGTTCCTCTTTGTCCGTCAACTGCAATCCGGAAAAATAGTCGATCGCTTCTACTATGGAGTAATTGGTGACCTCACTTATATGCAGCCCATTGATCAATACAGCCAAAGCTTCTTCCTTTAAACGATGGCCTTTGCAAGTTGCACAGTGTTTCTGCATCATATATTTCTCCAAGGTTTCCCGGATAAAATCAGAAGACGTTTCCCTGTAGCGTCTGCCGATATTGCGGAGCACACCTTCAAAGTAAATCATATTGTCCCGCACATTCCCAAAGTCGTTCACATAGTGGAAATGGACTTTTTCCTTGCCGCTCCCATAAAGGATGATATCCATTTGTTCTTTCGGAAGATCTTTTACCGGTGTGTCCATATCAATACTGTAATGCGTGCAGACAGCTTTCAACAATTGTGGGTAATACTGTGAACTTATCGGCTCCCAGGCCGCGATGGCATGCTCATTCAAGCTTTTCCCCCAATCAGGCACAACCAAGTCCGGATCCACTTCCAGCTTGGTGCCAAGCCCGTCACACGTCGGACAAGCTCCAAATGGGCTGTTGAAGGAAAAGAGACGCGGCTCCAATTCACCGATGGAGAAACCACAAATTGGACAAGCATGGTTCTCATTGAACTTCAATTCTTCTTCCCCAATGACATCCACAATAATTTTTCCCTCTCCAAGGGATAAGGCTGTTTCGATGGAATCACTCAGACGACCAGAGATGCCTTCTTTTACAACGATTCTGTCGATTACTGCTTCTATGGAATGCTTTTTGTTTTTCTCAAGCTGGATATCCTCGGACAAATCCCGCATTTCCTTATCCACCCTGACACGAACATAACCTTCCTTTCGAAGGTTTTCGAGAACCTTGATATGTTCTCCTTTCCGTCCGGAGATGACAGGGGCTAGAACCTGCATCTTCGTGCGTTCCGGATACTCGAGGATACGGTCAACCATCTGTTGCACCGTCTGTGAAGTTATCTCGATACCATGCTTTGGACATGTAGGACGGCCAATCCTGGCATACAGCAGCCGCAGATAGTCATAGATCTCGGTGACCGTCCCGACAGTGGAACGTGGGTTATTGCTTGTTGTCTTCTGGTCAATGGAAATGGCCGGCGACAGCCCCTCTATCGAGTCGACATCCGGTTTATCCATCTGCCCCAAAAACTGGCGGGCATAGGCGGATAGGGACTCCACATACCGCCGCTGCCCTTCAGCGTAGATGGTATCGAATGCCAGGGAAGATTTCCCCGAACCGGACAACCCGGTGAGAACTACCAATTGATTCTTTGGAATGGTCACATCGACGTTTTTTAGATTATGTGCTCTGGCTCCTTGAATTTGCAGTGATTTACTAGGCATGTGTTCACCTTCTTAGCTTTAGTGTTAGGCTCCTGATTTAAGCTCCAGGATGATATCCCGCAGCTCTGCCGCTTTTTCAAAGTCCAGTGACTTCGCAGCTTCTTTCATCTCTTTCTCCATCTTTTCGATCACTTTCGTCTTCTCTTTGGCAGACAACTTGGTCAAGCTCGGTTTTTCTTTATATTCTTCCTGCTCTTCTGCAGCTACTGTTGCACGGATGACATCCCTGACATCCTTTTTGATGGTCGTAGGCGTAATACCATGCTTCTCATTATATTCCATCTGGATCTGTCTACGTCTGTTTGTTTCATCGATCGCTGCCTCCATAGACTGGGTGATTTTATCGGCATACATGATGACCTGCCCCTTTTCATTACGGGCGGCACGACCCATTGTCTGGATAAGCGATCGCTCTGAACGCAGGAAACCTTCCTTATCGGCATCCAGGATGGTGACCAGAGAAACTTCTGGTATATCCAGACCTTCCCTCAGCAGGTTGATTCCTATCAGAACATCATATTTTCCGACTCTCAGGTCGCGTATCAGTTCGATCCGTTCCAGTGTTTTCACTTCCGAATGGAGATATGCTACTTTTATACCGATTTCTTTCAGGTAATCTGTGAGATCTTCCGACATCTTCTTCGTCAGAGTCGTCACCAGTACACGTTCATTCCGCTCTGTCCGTGTATTGATTTCTTCAATCAGATTATCTATCTGACCTTCGATCGGGCGCACTTCCACTTTCGGATCCAATAGCCCGGTCGGACGAATGATTTGTTCCGTCATATCCGGTGAATGCTCCATTTCATATGGCCCCGGAGTAGCTGATACATACACCAACTGGTTGGTAGACTTCTCGAACTCTTCGAATTTCAGCGGACGGTTATCAAGCGCTGAAGGCAGTCGGAATCCATGATCAACTAGAACTTGTTTTCTTGCCTGGTCTCCGTTATACATTCCCCGAATCTGTGGAAGGGTAACATGCGACTCATCGATGATCGTCAACGAGTCTTCCGGGAAATAATCCAGCAGCGTATAAGGAGTCGCACCTGCTTCCCGCAGTGTCAAATGGCGGGAATAGTTTTCGATTCCCGAGCAGAATCCCATCTCATTCATCATTTCCAAATCATAATTCGTACGCTGCTCCAACCGTTGCGCCTCCAGCAGTTTATCATTGCTGCGCAATTCTTCGAGTCTTTCTTCCAGTTCTTTTTCTATGTTGGCAATGGCCAGTTTCATTTTTTCTTCACGGGTGACGAAGTGGGATGCCGGGAAAATGGCGATATGTTCCCTGTCACCGATAATTTCTCCTGTCAGTGCATCGACTTCACGGATCCGGTCGATTTCATCTCCAAAGAATTCTATACGGACACAATGCTCTTCACGGGAAGCGGGAATGATTTCTACCGAATCCCCCCGCACACGGAAGGTACCGCGTTTGAAATCGATATCGTTGCGGGCATACTGGATGTCTACCAGATCTCTTAATAGCTGGTCCCTGTCCTTTTCCATCCCCATTCGTAAAGAAAGCACTTGGCTCCCATATTCTTCAGGAGAACCCAAACCGTAAATGCACGATACACTGGCAACAATCAGGACATCATTCCGTTCAAACAAGGCAGAAGTAGCGGAGTGCCTCAGCTTGTCAATTTCATCATTGATGCTGGCATCTTTTTCGATGAATGTATCAGTGGAAGGAACATAAGCTTCCGGCTGATAATAATCATAATAGCTGACGAAATATTCCACCGCATTATTCGGGAAGAACTCTTTGAACTCACTGTACAACTGTCCGGCAAGTGTTTTATTATGGGCGATCACCAAGGTCGGACGGTTGATCTCTTTTACCACATTCGACATCGTAAAGGTCTTCCCGGTACCAGTGGCCCCAAGAAGTGTCTGATGCCGCTGCCCTGCAAGCACCCGTTCGGTGATTTCCCGGATGGCATTAGGCTGATCCCCTGATGGTTCATATTTGGAAACAAGCTCAAATTTATTTTCTTTCACTTGTAAGCCTCCGTTCTTTTGCTAACACTAGTTTATCATAGATAATAGTTTATTTTAACATACTTGCGAACGAACATTCGATAGTTGTGCTCCATGCAGCTATTAGCATGATACCCTTCCTGCGGGGTATGGAATCACTGGTTGCAAAATTCCCTTTAAAGAACAGGGAAAGACTATCGATTATGCACGAAGGATTTCTTGAGTCTGAAAACAGAGCAAAAAAGCCTCCAGCATTCTCAGCTGAAGGCTTTTCCAAAACAGTCCTTTATTCTGTTACTAGCAGTCTTCCCTTTGCCCCCTTTGCAGCGTGGTTGAATTGATGTGTAACAAAGTGGTAATCTCCTGCTTCCTTTACCGTAAATTCGGCAACTGCTCCACCACTAGCCGGAAGCATCAATGTTTGTAAACCTTCCATATGGTTGGCTGGATTTCCGTCAATATAGACATCATCAAAGATGGTGCCGATGACATGGAAGGAGCTGACTTCATTCGGTCCGACATTATTGATATAGAACCTGACCTTATCTCCTGCTTTGGCTGTAAGCGGCTCATCCTCAATGGAAGCGATCGTACCATTTGTGTTCAACTGACCTTCATGCAAAGCTTTCGTTGAAAATACGACTTGAGATGGAACATTGTTCATCATATCTTCGAGGTCATTATACTTATACCATTCATTTTGGATGATGACATATTCGTGATCTACTTCATCATCTGTCGGATACCCATCATCCGGCTGAACGATAATCACACCATGCATTCCATTGGCTATATGGGATAGGACTGGGTCAGTCCCGCAGTGATACATGAACACTCCCGGTTTGGAAGCCTGATAGACAAAGGTTCCTTCCTCATTCGGTTCCACATCAGCAAATCCTTTATCAGGGGCGGTATGAACGGCATGGAAATCCATGCTGTGCGGGATGGCCGGGTCTAGATTATCAAGCGTGAAATGGATCGTGTCCCCTTCTTTCACTACTACTAGCGGACCGGGCGCTTCTCCATTAAACGTCCAGGCTTTGTAATTGTTTCCTGGCTCAATTTCAATGTCAGTAATCTGGGAGGTCATTTTAATGTAGACATCCGACCCATCCCTTTCCATTTCTACCGGTATCGGCTCCTGGTTCAAATCTTGATGGGGAGCAATAACTTCTACCGCATCAGTCATCACTTCCTGTTTCTTTTCCGCTTTCACCTGTTCTTTCTGTTCATTTGAGTTGTCCAATTCCATAAATACAGATAGCATGACGGCGAGTGCGCCAAAACCTACGAGAGCACCGAAAACGATCTTTTTCAGCATTTTTCACCACTCCATGGTCATATGATAGATAAAAACCCTGACCACTCAACCGCCATACACTCTGTCGTTTGTTAAATTGAATGGTTGATTTTCATCTTCATCTATAGTATAAAGGTCCCAATTTTATCCACGTGTGATTTAACTCACTTATTCATGTTCAATTATGAACAATCTATGACAGCGGTTTCTTCTTCAAATTCTTCTCATTTCCCCGGTTGCAGACGACAAACAAATAATAGAAGAACAATTCTAAAGCAAAATGAGGCTGGGACAAAAATGTTTTATCCCAAGATAAACCCGAACCACCTGGAAATCTGATGAGCGGAGATACACCACTCCGGAAATACACTTCGCTTTCCGCGGGCGGCTGGTGAGCCACCTTGTGCTTCGCACTGTGGTGTCTCACCTATGCCTTTCCTCCCGCAGAAGTCTTCGTATATTTCCTCCGCTGTTTCCGTTCATTGCTCGTCTGTAGGATTCAACATTTTAATTATGCCCCAGCCTCATCTATCAAATATACGGCCTTTATTACCACCTAATGACCAGCCATATGCCCGGCTATATTTCAAGGCCATCTCCGGATGCATAGACACTTTTCCCTATATTTCCGCTCGTTCCCTCCAGCATGCCGAAATGATCACTTTTCCTTATGAGGATCATTCAAGAGTACTATTCCCAATTCATGGTGGTCTCCTTCATATAAAGCACCTTGTACAAACCTTATTTCTCCTGAAGCGTCCAACACTTCCAACTTAAAGTATGCACCACTTCCCTGCAAGGCTTGGTAAAAACTCTCTTCCGTATTCACTTTCCGTCCATTTACTTTCCTCACTGTCTCCCCTGGATGGATGTCGATACGGTCAGCAGGTGAATCTTTGATCACCCCAAGCACACGGATCCCATCATCCAACTTTCTGAAATACGGTTGCCCCTTCCTTTCCACCATCCGATGCCTGTAACTGATAAACTCTCTACCTATGATAGCTGCTGCAATGGCCGCGAATGCCAACCAAGGTTCATAGATGCTCCCTGTTGCAAGCAGCAAGACGAATATTGCCAATAGCAAAGTGGCCCTTGATAGGTGGTTGGCAGCGTGTTGTGGCACCCTGCTTCTCACGCCATAATGAAAGCCGAGTAAAAATGGGACGAGTACGATGCTGTAGGTCTCTCCCCCGATGGAGAAGTACGGCCAAAAATCCGCAAACGATGTGATCTGCCCAGAAGGTACCAAGGCAAAGAAAGGGATTATGCTCATTTTTTTCAGTTGATGCTCTCCTGTCCAGCCGCCCCGCTTGCCAGGCACCAGTCGTGGAAAACTCTCTTGCCCTGCACGTCGTACCAATGAAGCTTCCGCCACTAATAATAGACCCAGCAATAAAACCAGTCCTGACAGATTGGCTTGTTGCAACCAGCCTAGCTGTCCATCAATGAAAAAACTGGCCACGATAGGAGATAGCAGAAGAACGAGGGAAGTAATTCCCAACGAATAGGCCGGTGACAGGAGTGTAAATCTCCAAGGTAAAGACAACAGGATAGTAATTGCTCCAAGAAGAAAAAGCGTCTCCAATTGAAAAACCATTCCTGCTCCTAAACCGAGCACAGATATGAACAAACTTGCCCCGAAGGCGACCCTCCAGGTACCCTTCCACTCTGTAAACAGATGGAACACTTTTACGCCGAACTCTCTTCTTTCCCTCTTTATCCTGTTATAGCCTGCTATCACAACAAGCACGACTGCCCAGTAAGTTATCGGATGAAGGAACACTCTACCTATCGCTGCTAGTCCTTCATAAAGCCAATCCTGCAACATGTCATTTCACCTTCCCGTCCCTGTACGAATGATAATTTGTGATTTTCACTGCTTCCTGAACGTTTCTGCCACTCATTCCACGCGGCCATCAGACACCTCACCATGCAGCAGAATACATGGAAAAATCCGCGGAGACCCGCGGACCTTTTATTGGTATAACTCTTGCAGTGCCTTCTCCAGCTGCCGATCATCTTCTCCTTCACGAATTTTTTCCATTATATTCGCTTCAAGGACACCGGCAGTTTCTTCATCAACTTCTCCGGTTTCCTCCAACTCATGGTCGGACTGGAAATTACGTACTGCTTCTTCTGTTTCCCTGTCGAAATAACCATCTGTCCGACCTGGCTCATATCCAAGCCCTTCCAGCATCTGCTGGAGGTTGGAAATGGCTGAATCTGTTTCATCATAAGTGAACGACTCTTCCACCTGCACCGGACTGGTATAGAAATAATCAGGCTGCGAAACCTCTACCGTAGGCTTCACACCTTCCTCATTGATCCATTTTCCTTCTGGTGACAGCCACTTGAACGTCGTAAGTTTGATGGAACTTCCATCACCCAATGGCACTGCCTGTTGAACGGTTCCTTTACCATAGCTCTGTTTCCCCACCACATCGTAGCCCAGTTCCTTCATCGCTATGGCCAGGATTTCAGAAGCAGAGGCACTACCTTCGTCAATGACTACACTGATCGGATAATCTTTTTTCTCGTCCAAATCGGAGTAATAAGGCATCGTTTCACCATTCTGGTCCTCTATTTGAATGTAAGGAATATCTGATGGGACAAACAGGGACAGAATTTCTTCAGCCACATTCAAAAGGCCACCCGGGTTGGCCCTGACATCAATGACGAGGCCTTCTATTCCTTCACTTTCCAATGTCTTGAGCTGGTCATTGAATTCATTGGCTGTGTTCTCGCTGAAGTTGGTTATTTCTATGATTCCCGTCTTTTTTCCTTCAACGGTTTCCGTACTGCTGTATACCGTCTCCACTGGGATTTCATCTCTTGTGATGGTAACTTCAAATGGATCGGCTACACTCGAACGCTGTATCTCCAACACAACTTCTGTCCCTTTTTCACCACGTATTTTCGCGACCGCTTCATTCAGATTCAACCCCTGCAGTTCTTCTCCATCCACAGAAAGCACCTGATCATTTGGACGCAGTCCTGCTTTTTCAGCCGGAGAATCTTTGATTGGCGATACGATCGTAACAATATCATTTACCATGCTGACTTCTGCGCCAATTCCCTCAAAGGAAGATTCAATCTGATCATCAAACTGTTCCATCATTTCAACGTCCATATAGGAACTGTGAGGATCTTCCAAGGTAGATAGCATTCCTTCGATGGCACCTTCCACGAGCTGTTGATCTTCCACATCTTCTAAGTAGTTCTGCTGGATGATCCCGTATGCCTGCCGGACTTTCTGCATACTGTCCTTCCCGTTCGTGTCTCCTGGGGAGTTCGAATCAGATGATTCAATGGCATCTATAATCTTCTGCTCTGTATCACTGTTATCAGCATCCGAAATCTGCATTCCGGCATATACACCGCTTGCAGCGAGTAGGACAGCTCCTATGACAGCCAATATAATTTGCGGCATCTTTCGCTTCATTTTTTCACCTCAGTTATATCTTTCGTATAAAAAGCATACCACTATATTCCAACGATGACTACGGTTTTATTCCATATTTCATTCCTTAAAAGAAAGAAGACATTCCACCATAATGGCGGATGCCTTCTTTCTATAGTCTAGTATGTTATTGGAGATATGGCATTGGATTTACAGCATTTCCATAACCGCCGAGATGCACTTCAAAATGCAAGTGAGGTCCCGTGGAGTTTCCTGTGTTCCCTGTAGCTCCGATAACTTGTCCACGGCTGACCGTGTCACCTTTGGAAACAGACATGCTGCTTAAGTGAGCGGAAACCGTCGTATAGCTTTTTCCGTCAATATAATGGGAAATCATAATAACATTCCCAAAACCGCCCAATCTTCCAGCCCTGCTTACGACACCATCTGCAGGTGCTTTCAGAGGGGTGCCGGTACTTACTGCAAAATCTACACCTTTATGGTTGGTTGAACCAATGCCGCCTGGAGAATTCCTTGGCCCGAAAGTGGATGTCACACCGCCTGGTGCAGGATGCATAAACACTGCCCCACTATCTTTCGAGCTTACCGATGTATTTGCTTTTCCAGCTGAACCGGAATTGGTTTTGCTGGAAGAAGAGGACTCCGCATTGGCTGTATTAGCGGTACTCTTTTCTTCCTGTTCCCTTTCACGCTCTCTGCGCTCTCTAGCTTCCTTCTCGCGGGCTTCTCTTTCTGCAGCAAGCTGCTCAAGCTCACTTTTCTCCGCCCTAGCGATTGCTATTGCCTTTGCATTAGCTTCTTTCTCTGCATTAAGTATTTCCTGCCTCTGTTCATTGCTCAATTGGATCTCTACGAGGTCTTTTTCTTTCTCCTCCAAATCTGCCAGCAGGGACTCATGCTCTTTGCTTTGGTCTTTCAGCTGGGATTTGAGGGTTTCAAGCTCTGCCTTTTGCTCTTCTAAGGCCAACTTTTGGTTCTCTACTTCTTTCTTACTGGCCTGCACTTCTTCCTTATTGGCTTCCAATGCCTGCTTGTCCGCCTCTTGATCTTCCATGATCTGTTTATCGGAATCCATGATGGTGTTCACAGCAGTAGATCTATTGATGAAATCACCGAAACTCTGAGCACCGAAAATCACTTCCATATAATTCATCGGGCCGCCATTCTGCTGGATGGACTGCAAACGCTCCTTCAATAATTCTTCACGCTTTGCAATACGCTCTTCCAGTACCTTTATTTCCTCTTTCAATTCTTCAATTTTGTTGTTGAGCTCTTCGATTTCCTTATTTGTATCATCAATCTCCTGCTCTTTTTCGCCTATTTTATAATTAGTCTGATTGATTTCCTCTTTGACGGAAGCAAGCTTCTCTGAAACACTTTGCTGTTCCTTTTTGTTCTTTTCCAACTTTTCTTCTGTGTTCTGTTTATCATTCTGAAGACTTTCTCTCTCCTGCTCCAGTTCTTCATTGCTCTTCTGCAGCTCATTAATTTCCTTTTCAACTTCATCAATTGATTCAGCTGATATTTCCTGCACACTTGTAGTCATGCCCATCGTTGCGATCGTGACTGCAAGCACTCCGGTCAAAATTTTCCTCATTGTCATGCTTCCCCTTCCGTTGCCTAGAAGTTATAAAACTGCATCGTTTATTTGCAAACCATTCCTATATCGTTTCTTCATCTAAACCTTCAGGAACTTCCGTACACTCATCACACTGCCCCAGACCCCGATGGTTGCTCCGATAAGCAAGATGATCAGGGAAAGTTGCCAGGCAAATGGGTTGAATGGCAAGATTTCCACAAAGCTGAAGCTTATCTTATCGCTCAGATTGTGGTACAGGTAATAATATCCTGTCATGATGACTGCAATCGGTATGATGGATCCCAGCACTCCTAACAGAAGGCCTTCAATAAAGAATGGCCACCTGATGAATCCGTTGGTAGCTCCGACCAATTTCATAATTCCTATCTCACGGCTCCGGGCCATGATGGTAATTTTAATGGTATTGGAAATAAGAAAGATTGCCGTGAATAGCAAACCAATGATCAAAGCTAAACCAATGTACCGGGCATATTGGTTGAAATCAAATAGCTGTTGAACGACCTCCTGGCCGTAATTGACTTCCTGGGCCCCTTCCAAGTTTTGGATAGACGCTGCCACTGTACCAGTCTGCTCTGGTTCTTCTGCATAGACCTCATAAGCATGGTTCAATGGGTTGTCCTGTTCGAACAACTGCCAAGCCTGTCCATCTTCTCCCATACTTTCAACAAGACTTTCCAGCTGTTCATCCTTGGATGAGAACGTCACCGACTCCACACCGTCTATCTCAGCTATCTGTTCACCAAGGGCTGTAATCCCTTCGTCATCCAACGTAGGGTCGATGAGTACATTCACCTGTACATCATCCTCTATATTGGTGGCCATCTGGTTGATATTCAGCATCAAGGCAATAAATGCACCGACCAGAATCAAAGTAGTTGTCACTGCTCCTACAGAAGCAACGGTCATCCAGCCATTACGGAAAATGTTTTTCGATCCTTCACGCATATGACGCAAAAATGTCCTAAACTTCATAGCCGTATTCACCTCTGTCTTCATCCCTGACAACTAGGCCGTCCTCAATGGCAATAACCCGCTTGGTGATGGTATTTACGATTTCTTTGCTATGTGTAGCCATAATCAGGGTGGTCCCCTGTGCATTTATTTCTTCAAAGGTTCTCATGATTTCCCAAGAGGTCTCAGGATCAAGGTTGCCTGTTGGCTCATCCGCAATGACGATTTTCGGACGATTGACGATCGCCCGGGCTATGGAGACACGCTGCTGTTCTCCACCGGAAAGTTCATCCGGTATGAATCTTGCCTTATTCTTAAGCCCTACCATATCCAGCACATCCATGACTCTTGTGCGGATCTTCTGCGGTGACTCTCCTATCACTTCCAATGCAAAGGCTATATTTTCATAGACTGAGAGTTTTGGAAGCAGTT
Organism: Virgibacillus xinjiangensis; assembly: GCF_042643145.1. Classification (NCBI taxonomy): domain Bacteria; kingdom Bacillati; phylum Bacillota; class Bacilli; order Caryophanales; family Bacillaceae; genus Virgibacillus; species Virgibacillus xinjiangensis. The sequence continues at coordinate 12,317 of NZ_JBHRSA010000049.1, read as the reverse complement.
TGAAATCCTGGAACACTACGCCGATATCCCGGCGCAGAAATGGAACTTTCTTCTCCTTGATGGTACTTAAATCTTTGTTATTGATGAGAATGGTACCTTCTGTGGGTTTTTCTTCGCGGTAGATCAATTTGATGAAGGTGGATTTGCCTGCGCCGCTTGGGCCGACAACATATACAAATTCTCCTTGTTTTATATCAACACTTATGCCATTCAAGGCAGTAACCCCGTTGGCATATGTCTTATAGACATCTTTCATTAAGATCATAAAATTAGCTCACCTTTTTGAAATGTAGTCATTCTTGCTGTAGTTGATTCTTCATGTATTATCTGCTCTCTCTCCAAATCACTTCTACATTATATCATTTATCGACAGCATTTTTAGCTAAAAAATTATTACATTTATATTTCATTAAGGGGAATTTTGTAATAAAAAACCGGACCATGGAATATACCCATGATCCGGTTCTCTTTTTATTCAATATTTACTGTTGTTCTGCCAACCAATTAGCAAGTGTTTCGCGGTCTTCACCGGAAACCTGGCTTTGTGCCGGCATGCTTCCTTTACCATTCTCGATGATATCAGCGATTTCATCAGCAGAGTAATCTGCTCCTACGCTTGTCAGATCAGGACCTGCTCCTCCTGAGAGATCGCCTCCATGGCAGGATGCGCAATTGTTCTGATAAATTTCTTCTGCAGCAGCTGTATCTACAGAACCGCCGCCATCAGCTGATTCCTCTGTACCAGTATCACCATTGTCTGCGGATTCATCAGTGCCGCCGCCTTCATCGCCGCCACCGCCGCATGCGGTAAGTACAAGTGCTGATCCGAATACTACTGTCATCAACCATTTCTTCATACAAGCTTTCCCCCTAACTGAATATTTTTGCTGGTAGTTACAATGTTATTATAACCCTTATCAAGGAAAATAAAACCAACATTTATTTGACGAATTATTGAAATAATTCCCCTGAAATGTTCATGTTCTTCTATGTATAATGTCCAAGAAGTGTAAAAGAATACGTACGGAAGTAAGGATTATGAAAACTCTCCATACTACCGTACGATGTCTTTAATTCATTCGGGAACGCAGGTACGCATCGATGAATGGGTCGATATTTCCGTCCATCACACTTTGTGTATTTCCCATTTCCATATTGGTACGGTGGTCTTTCACCATGGCATAAGGGTGGAACACATAAGAACGGATCTGACTGCCCCAGCCGATTTCTTTCTGTTCCCCGCGAATATCATCAAGCTCCTGTTGTTGCCTTTCGATTTCCTGCTGGTACAACTTTGATTTCAGCATTTTCATGGCTGCTTCCCTATTTTTGATCTGGGATCGTTCATTTTGGCAAGTAACAATAGTATTGGTAGGCAGATGAGTTATACGCACAGCAGAATCAGTGGTGTTAACATGCTGTCCACCGGCACCGCTTGCCCGGTAGGTATCCACCTTTATATCCTCCGTCTTGACTTCGATCTCTACATCATCAGGCATTTCCGGCATCACTTCACAGGAAGCGAAAGACGTATGGCGACGACCGGATGAATCGAAAGGAGAGATCCGAACCAGGCGATGGACTCCTTTCTCCGCCTTCAGATAACCATAAGCATTATGGCCTTTGATCATCAAGGTGACGCTTTTAACACCTGCTTCTTCACCTGGAAGGTAGTCCAATGTCTCCACTTTGAAATCCTTTTCTTCCGCCCAGCGCTGGTACATCCGCAGTAGCATGCTGGCCCAGTCCTGTGATTCTGTCCCACCTGCACCAGGGTGGAGTTCAAGAATCGCATTATTCCTGTCATATGGTTCACTTAGCAGTAATTGCAGTTCAAAGTCGTTGATTTCCTGCTTCAGTGTAAGGACCTCTTCATTCAGTTCTTCATAGAGTTCCTGGTCATTCTCTTCTTTGACCAGTTCATAGGAAACCTCCAGATTGTTCCATTTTTCATCCAATTCCTCAAAGTTGTTCACATAATCTTTCAACACATTTGCTTCATTGATTATTTTCTGTGCCCGATCCTGATCGTTCCAGAATTCCGGCTCAGACATGTCGAGATCCAGCTCTCTGATGCGAACCTTCTTATTATCTAAGTCAAAGAGACCCCCTAAAGTCTTCAATTCTTGCCTTCATCTTATCCAATTCATTTTTGATTTCTGCCATTTCCATTAATGGATCACCTCTTCATCATATTGATAATAAACTGGGAACCTCCAGCCAGGAAGGTCCTCCTGCTTTTATGCGCCATGGCAGTTTTTGAATTTCTTGCCGCTTCCACATGGGCAAGGGTCATTCCTGCCTACATTCTGTTTCTTCACAATTGGCTTGCGTTTCTTCTTCTTCTCTTCCTGCCCGCCGGAAACTGCTTGTGTGTTCTTGACAACTGCTTCCCTTTGCAGGTTTTCCCGGATACGGGCTTTCATAACATATTTTGCAACTTCTTCTTCAATATTCTCAATCATTGCCTCGAACATGGAGAAACCTTCCAGCTGATACTCGCGCAGTGGATCATTCTGACCATATGCACGTAAATGGATACCCTGGCGCAGTTGATCCATCTGATCAATATGGTCCATCCATTTGGTATCGACCGTACGCAGTAAAATGACTTTTTCAAATTCCCGCATCTGTTCCGGAGAGAGCTCAGCTTCTTTCTCATCATACCTTGCCCTTACTTTTTCCATGATCAGCTCATTGATCTCTTCAGGTTCCTTGCCCTGTATCTCCTTGACGGAAAGATCATCTTCCTCCAATAGGTTTCCATGGACATAGTCGACAATGGCTTGCAGCTCCCAATTGTCCTCATCATCATCCTGGGTATGGGTGGCTGTCACCCGTCCCAATGTGGAAATAATCATATTTTCAACGATTTCACGGAGGTTGTCGCTGCCCTCTATCACTTCAAACCGCTGTTTATAGATGATTTCCCGCTGTTCACGCAACACATCATCATAGGATAGCACCTGTTTCCGTGCATCAAAGTTGTTCCCTTCCACTCGGCGCTGAGCAGACTCCACTGCACGGGAGACCATTTTACTCTCAATCGGCTGATCATCATCCATCCCAAGCCTGTCCATCATAGAACGAAGATTGTCCGAACCGAATCTGCGCATCAGCTCATCTTCCATAGAGAGGAAGAACTGTGACATACCAGGGTCTCCTTGACGACCGGCACGCCCCCTGAGCTGGTTATCGATCCGCCGGGACTCATGGCGCTCCGTTCCGATTACTGCCAAACCACCAAGTTCTTTGACACCATCTCCAAGCTTGATGTCCGTTCCGCGGCCGGCCATGTTGGTGGCAATCGTTACAGCACCTTTCTGACCAGCATTTTCAATGATTTCCGCCTCACGATAATGGTTTTTTGCATTGAGTACATTATGTTTGACGCCGGCTTTTTTCAATAGGTTTGAAATCAATTCAGATGTTTCCACTGCCACCGTACCGACCAACACTGGCTGACCAGCTTCATGACGGTCTTTGATATAATCGACTACCGCCCGGAATTTACCCTGCATGGTTTTATAAATCATATCAGGTTTATCATCCCGTTGGATCGGTTTGTTTGTCGGAATGGCGATAACGTCCATATTATAGATGTTTCTGAATTCCTCTTCTTCCGTCTTGGCTGTACCAGTCATACCGGACAATTTATTATACATACGGAAGAAGTTCTGGAAAGTGATCGATGCCAGGGTCATGCTTTCATTCTGGATTTGCAGTCCTTCTTTAGCTTCGATGGCCTGGTGCAACCCATCACTGTACCGGCGTCCTTTCATCAAACGGCCGGTAAACTGGTCTACGATCACCACTTCACCATCCTCCACCACATAATCAGTATCCCTGTGCATCGATACATGTGCTTTCAACGCCTGATTGATATGATGGGTAAGCGACACATGGTCAAGATCAAACAAATTCTCTATGGAAAAATACCGTTCAGCCTTGTTGATCCCTTCTTCTGAAAGCTGGACTCCCTTTGTTTTTTCATCATACGAATAATCTGTCTCCCGGCTAAGGGTACGCACAAATCCATCGGCCTGCTGGTACAACGAAGCTGATTTCTTTGCTGAACCTGAAATGATCAGGGGTGTCCGTGCCTCATCGATCAGAATCGAGTCTACCTCGTCAATGATTGCAAAATTCAACGGGCGCTGGACCATCTGTTCTTTATACTGCACCATATTGTCCCTCAAGTAGTCGAACCCGAATTCATTATTCGTACCATAAGTTATATCAGCAGCATATGCTTCCCGTTTCTCTTCTTTGGACAGGCCGTTTCCATTCAACCCTACGGTCAGTCCCAGGAACTCATAGAGCTTGCCCATATCACTTGCGTCACGCTCTGCCAGATAGTCATTCACTGTAATGATATGAACCCCTTTGCCTGTCAAGGCATTTAAGTAGGCAGGCATCGTGGAAGCCAGTGTTTTACCTTCCCCTGTTTTCATTTCCGCTATGTTGCCTTCATGCAGAGCAACAGCACCGGTAAGCTGGACCGGGAACGGGCGCATGCCCAGCACCCGCTTAGCGGCTTCCCGAACGACCGCAAAGGCTTCTACCATCAAATCATTGGCGCTCTCTCCTCCAGCGTACCGTTCCTTGAATTCTTCTGTTTTTTGTTGGAGGCCGTCATCGGAAAGCTTTTCCATTTCCGGCTCCATTTCCTCTATTTTATCTACTGTCTTCTGTATCCGTTTCAGCTGTTTTTGATTTCCATCACCAAATATCTTTGTCAATAATCCAGCCATCGCAAACGCTCCTCAATCTATATCAAAATTATCCAGAATTCCCAGTTCCGCTTGATAAATACTATTCAATAATAACACTATCCCTTTTCGAATGACAACTTGTTAAGCTATGGCAGGAAACCGCAGAAAGAGCAGTCCAGGGGATGGACTGCTCTTTCGCATAGAGTCTTGAAGCGGGGTGGGTGAAACGGAGATTCTGCAGCTTTATTTGAATTTTGGCCGGCGGAGAGATTCAAGATGGAGGGGATTGAAACCTGTCTTGCTGTTGAACCTTGGCCATTTCGAATAAGACTTGGTTCGTTTCTGCAATGATCTTCAATAGTTGTGCAATGGTTTCTTCATGCTGCTGTATCTTTCTTTCTAAGTTGGACAGCCCTGATAAGGCATGTTCATTCATCCATTCACCTCCTAGTTCCATTGACTTATTTATAGCATAGATACTATTTAATTGGCTAATTGCAGTTTTCCGATTTTGGTAAGGTGTTCGACATTTTTCTCTTTGGTTTTTATAGATTTTCATCCTGATTTAGACGGTATTTGCCGTTTTTCTTAAAATTTTTTATGCAGGATTTCGATTCCTGCATTTCGACCGTCAAATTTCGACATATTGGGCCAAAAAGGCGGCTCCTCTAGGGAACCGCCTTAGAATTACTATTTATATTAATTAAGCATTGGGTTCAATCAAACCATATCTGCCGTCACGTCGTTTATAGACCACATTGGTTTCTTCTGTGTCGGCATTGGTAAAGACATAAAAGGAGTGGCCCAGCATATCCATTTGAAGAATTGCTTCCTCGGAATCCATCGGTTTCAAATTGAATTTCTTCTGACGGACAATTTCAATCTCATCCGTCTCCTCCTCAACCGCTACATTGCCCGCTTCCTTTTCCAGTTCGGCAAATACATGTTTTGGCGCACCTTCTTGTCTGGCTTTGCGATTGACCTTGGTTTTATACTTGCGGATCTGCCGTTCAAGTTTATCCACTACCAAGTCGATGGCAGCATACAGATCAAGGTGCTGTTCTTCCGCGCGCAATAGTAGATTTGTCATTGGAATGGTCACTTCAATTCGTTGTTCATCATTATAGACACTTAAATTAACGTGTACATCAGATTTTGGTGGGGTATCAAAATACCTCTCCAGCTTACTGATTTTCTTTTCTACATAATCTTTGATCGGTGCAGTGACCTCAAGATTTTCGCCTCGAATGTTATATTTCATGAAAGTGCCCTCCTTTTTCCTTTAACTATATTATACTACTTTCCCTGCATGAATTCCTGCCTAAACACCCTATAAAAATTATAAGATTGAGAGAATTATGTCTGAATTTCGTCCGAATTGGAGAAATTGATGGAATTAAAGGGCCAAATCAGCTCCGGCTCAACGTAAGTCCGTACACTTCCGGACAGCCATGGCGTTTAAGCAAGTCTGCGGCATGGCGCAACGTCCTGCCGGTCGTATAAATATCATCTACAAGGACAGCAGCTGTGTTCAACGGGTAGAGTAATTCAAAAGGATTCTCTGTCATGATCCGCTCGGCACGTGACTTCTTTGACTGTTTCTCCCCATGATGTCGCTCCAGGACAGCAATATTCTCCCGCGGAAGAATATCTGCCAGCTGCTGTGCCTGATTAAACCCTCGTTCCTGTAATCTTTCTTTACTGAGTGGTACAGGTACAACAACCAATCCCTTTTTCATGGAAGCAAACCTCTTTTTGTACGAAGCAATCATTGCTTGTTTGAAGATATAACCGATTTGATAATCACCACGGTACTTCCAAGCTGCGATCATCTCCTGCATGGTTGAATTGTACGTGAATATGGAGTGGTTCCAGGCCAATGAATCCCCTTCCAAGTTCTTCTCCCATCCATGACAATCAGAGCAAAGGGATTGATTGCCGGGCTTGCTGCACTTTCTGCAGCAAGCACCTTCGATGGGTTGCAATAACGAAATACAGGATTCACAAAGTAGGCTCGGCTCCTCAAACATCAGCAGAGTCGACCATCTGGGCGCAATTTTGACTGGGCTTTGACACCAAAGGCATTTCACGGACGATAACCCCTCCCTCGATTGTTCATTTTCCTGATATTTCGAACAGCCTGGACCATTGCATCTGTTTTCCCATCATGAAAAAACAGAACCTCTCCGTCCGGATCATCAGGACTCCTGCCAGCTCTTCCAGAGATTTGAATCAACGCTGCCTCATCAAAAACTTCATGTCCAGCATCCAAAACACTTACATCAACAGAAGGAAAGGTTACTCCCCGTTCAAGAATAGTGGTTGTTATCAGCACATCCAGCTGTCGGTACCTGAATGCATGCACTTTCTCCTCCCTGGCAGGATCGGAGGCATGAACTGAAGCTACCGTCCATCCACTTTGTATATTGGATGTCTCCCATGTAAGCTTCAGCTCTTCTGCCATGTCGATCGTCGGCACGAAGATCAGCAGTTGTCTGTCCGGATTCTGCCGGGTTGGCAACCAATGCAGAAAGGAGGACGGAAACTTCTTTTCTTTCAGTTCTTTCTTCAGTGTGCCACACATTTTGAGTAACGGAACTGGGAGTGGATGGCCATGGAATCGGAGAGGGACAAAAAAGTGAGGAAGGGAATGACGGCGGATTCTGCGGTACTGATTTTTCCTAGGTGTTGCGGTGAGATAAATGGTAGTGCTTCGATGGGTTATCGCTCTATCAGCAGCATATGGAAGTGAGGGATCTTTATGATAAGGAAAGGCATCCACTTCATCAATGACCAATACCTCAAATGCATTCTGATAGCGGAGCAGCTGGTGGGTGGTGGAAATTGTAAGTTGAGAAACCGAGTCCTTCTTTTCTGCTCCACCATATAGCCCTTGTACATTTGTCTGGGCAAAAGATGACCGCAGGCGTGGAATCAACTCCCGTACCACATCAGCTCTAGGCGTTGCAATACATACCCTCTTTCCCAGGCTCAGTGCTTCAGCTATGCCCGGGAAGAGCATCTCGGTTTTCCCAGCGCCACATACTGCCCAAACGAGCAGCTCACTTTCCCCCATCTGAACCGCTTCCGTAATCCGGTCTGCTGCCTGTTGTTGCTGAGAAGTCAAGTTCCCCTCCCATGTGCATGGGTTTATCAATTGCGGCCACTGATGAGCAGGGCCAGACCAGTAATAGAGCGGTTCACAAGCCATGATTCTCCCCATATTTATACATTTCCGGCAGTAAAGATGTCGTGAGTTGCAGAGCGAACAGTCAATTGGAGCCATTAGAGAACGGTCTTTGTTTCCGCAGCGATTGCAAGTAGAAGATAAGAGGTTTTTGGTGATGGATGGGGTGCTGGTGAAGAGTCCTGCTGACAAGCAGTCTTGGAAATGATGGTCCTCAAGGGGAATCTCTTTACGAAGAAGCAGCTTTCCACTATACAGTTCAGATAACCGGGAGATTCCAGGAGGACTCAAAGAATCGGGCATATTATCACACCCTCCTTTAGGGGATAATTTATGGTTCAACAGATAGGGCTGCTGGGGAATACCCATACAACCCACTACCTTCAAGTTTTACTTTGTATACCATCCGACCCCTATGGCCCCTTCGCCGAGATGGGTTCCGATCACCGGGCCAAAGTAGCTGATAGTCGCCTCACATGTTGGGTGTTTTTCCAGGAAGCGATCACGCAGCTCGACTGCTGCTTCTTCATCATTTGCATGGATGAACACGGCGTGGAGGTCTTTTCCCTTGTCTGCTTCCTCTTCCAGCAACCCCACGATCCGATTGATCGCCTTTTTACGTGTACGTATCTTTTCATAAGGGACAATTTGCTTATCCACAAAATGGAGGACTGGTTTGACTTTAAGAAGGCTCCCGACCAGAGCCTGTGCCCCAGTCAACCGTCCGCCGCGCTGTAGATTGGTCAAGTCATCCACCATAAGGTAGGCATGCATCGACTGTTTCATCTGGTCCAAACGTCTAATGATCTCTTCAGGATCCCTGCCTTCCTTGGCAAGCTCTGCTGCCTCCAGAGCATAGAACCCTTGTGGCATACAGCTGATTTCCGAATCATATGGATAGACCTCAATGCCTTCCACCATTTCCCCGGCACTGGCAACCGCCTGGTATGTACCACTGATGCCACTGGATAGATGAACGGAAATAAGGGCATCATAGGTCTCTGCCAGCTCTTCCAGCTTTGCTGTAATCAGGCCAATGGATGGCTGTGAAGTCTTTGGAAGCTCCGTTGTCTCCCTCATTTTTTCATAGAATTCCCTTGTAGTAAGATCAACTTCCTCTTCATAAGTCTGATCATCAAATATCACACTCAACGGAATCATATGAATATCGTGATGTGCACGTATACTTTTCGGTATGTAAGCGGTGCTGTCTGTCATTACAGCTACTCTCATCGTGAACTTCTCCTCTGCATATAGATAAATTGAAACATTTTTCTTCCTACTGGACTATACTCTTTTTTATTCTACATGAACACCAAGAGATTTGCATTCCCCATGACAGCAAAAAAATACCCCGATACCTCTTGGCACCGGAGCTGTTATCAAGCAATTGCATGTCCTACCTTGTTACACTTATAACACTTCTACCCAACCTTTTTTGATTGCAGACACAACCGCCTGTGTGCGGTCATTACAATTCATTTTCTGGAGGATGTTGCTGACATGGTTCTTTACCGTCTTTTCACTGATGTATAAGGCTTCTGCCACAGCACGGTTGCTCTTCCCATCCGCTAGAAGCTGCAACACCTGGCACTCCCTTTTCGTAAGCAAGTGGAGTGGCTTATGATGTTCTATGTTTCCGTCCCCGATGCTCGGCACCGTTTCTTTGGCCAGCCGGCGGTATTCCATGACAAGGTTGTGAGTGACCTTCGGATGCAGATAGGATCCTCCTTCATTCACCACTTTAATGGCTTCCACCAATGCCTCAGAATCCATTTCCTTCAGCAGGTATCCTTGTGCTCCCGTTTTAAGCGCATGTGTTACATAGCTTTCGTCATCATGAATGGAAAGAATGATCACATGGGTTTCCGGGAAAAAGCGGACTAGATCTGCAGTAGCCTGCACGCCGTTCATGGTCGGCATATTGATATCCATCAAGACCACGTCCGGTTGATGCTCCTTTACAAGCTTGGACGCATCTGCCCCGTCTTCACCTTCGGCAACCACTTCAAAAGATGGCTCAAAATCAAGGATGCGCTTGACCCCTTCACGAAATAATTTATGATCATCTATTAAAACGACTTTGATATTTGTTTCGTTGCTCATGATTTTTTCCTCCCACATTTCCGTAAGAAATTCCCCTTAAAATTGATAAATGATGGATACGTATATAATTGCTCTATCTCTAGTTTTACTGATTCCCTCTAAGATAGAGGAACTTTAATGGAAATAGCAGTGCCTTTTCCCAGTTCGGTATCGATTTCCATTTCGCCATTCAGCATATCTACACGTTCACGCATTCCGATCAATCCGAATGACTTGTCCCGTTTCATGGAAGGATTGAAGCCTTTCCCATTATCTCTTACAGACATCATCAAATCGTCTGGCCCCATCTCCAATTCGACATGGATCAATGAAGCTTCCGCATGTTTGAGTGCATTTTGGATCGACTCTTGAACCAGTCGGAAAAACGCAATTTCATATTTTTGGTTCAACCGCCTTTCTTCTCCGATCAAGGAAAATTCGACGTCAGTCCCGCTGTAGTCGGATATGGATGCGACATATTTACGGATGGTCGGTATCAACCCTAGATCATCCAGTGCCATTGGTCTGAGGTCATAGATGATACGCCTCACTTCGTATAATGATGTACGGACCATATCCCTGACACTTCTGATCTCTTCCATCGCCTGTTCCATATCCCCGTTACGGAAAATTTTATCCACCAATTCTGAGCGGAGGAGGATGTTTGCTAGCATCTGGGCAGGTCCATCATGAATCTCCCGTGAAATTTTCCTTCGTTCTTCCTCTTGTGCCTCAATAATCCTCAATCCGAATTCCTGCTTTTCTCTTGCATCTTCAATCATTTCATTGACCTGGCGGAAGTCATCATGCAGGTAAGTAAGTATAACGGAGATTTTCCCCGCAAGTCCTTCAGCACGTTCTATCGTTTGACTTAAGGTAACCAGTCGTCTTTCCAGATAATCCCGTTTATCCCTGAGTGACTTCTCTTCCTGCTGAAGCATGGCCAATCTCGTCTGCATCTCATGCATGTCCTCGTAAACTTCCCTGATCTCTGCTTCCGAATAGCGGTCGAAGTATCTGCTGACTTCTGCCAGCCGCTGTTTGGAATATTGGACTTTCTGCTGCAACTTGTCCCCGTTGTCAATATGCTGGATCACCTGTTTTCTGGTTTCTTTCAACTCTTCCACCAGCTGTTCGTGCTCCTGCCGGGCTTCTTCACTGATATGGAAAATCTCGTCTTTGCTGTTTTCCACTACTTCGATCATTTCATCAATGACATTGTCCAATGCTCGTTCTGTTAATTTCTGTGCCATAGTCTTCCACCAACCTATGTTATAATTATACGCATATATACGAAAATTTTATAGGGTCTTTTATCACACTTCCCGTAATTCTTATACTAATATTAGACTATAGCAAGTCACTAGGAGAGTGGAAAAGCATGCTAGCCAGTTATTATACGGTAAAGTTAGAGGGACAAGACGAAATTGTCATACAGAAGTCCCGGTTCATCGGCTATGTCCGCCGAGTGGAAACAGAAGAGGATGCACAACGATTTATCCAGGAAATCAAGAAAAAACATCATGATGCCACACATAACTGTTCCGCCTACATGATCGGGGAGAACGATCAGATCCAAAAAGCCAACGACGACGGGGAACCAAGCGGAACAGCAGGCGTACCGATTCTCGAGGTGCTGAAGAAACAGGGATTGAAAGACACTGCAGTTGTGGTAACCCGATATTTCGGTGGTATCAAATTAGGGGCAGGCGGACTGATCCGGGCATATGGCAGTACTACCTCCCAGGCGATAAAAACAACTGGAATTGTAAAACGTCAACTGATGCAGGGCTATTCGATTGTCGTCGACTATACCTCCCTTGGAAAAGTGGAAAATGAACTGCGCAATTCCAAGTTCATCTTGGAAACGATCAATTACCTCGACACCGTTGAATTCATTGTGTATGTACAAAAGGGAGAGGAACAGGAATTCCTCGACTGGATGGTTGATTTATCAAGCGGTCAGGCAGAAATTGAGGCAACAGACACTAAATATATGGAAATAGAGGTCTCCTCCACTTCAGAGGACAAAGAATGACCTCCCCCTATTAAAAAGACTGCATGTAAACATGCAGTCAGCTTGTAGAGAAACCTCGTGTTTTTCTACAAGCTTTTTTTCTTGCCTCCAGGAGCACAGACCATTCCCTTTCCGCGGACGAACGCCCGAGCCTCCTCGTGAAAACCCACACTGCGGGGTCTCGGATCGCCCGTTTTTCCGCAGGAGTGTCATGGTCCTTTGCTCCTTAGTCAGAGGTTAAAATCAAAAAAGACTCTCCTCCACCTAGCTCACCCTAGCTAGGTGGAGGGCAACCTTTTTCATATTTTGACAG
>NZ_JBHRSA010000048.1:0-3008 GCF_042643145.1 Virgibacillus xinjiangensis | reverse complement strand
CGTATACGGGTCCGTACGTACGGTGGTGTGAGAGGACGGAGGTTAGTCACCTCCTCCTACTCGATTTTACTCCATAATCTTCCGCCGAACAACAGGGTAATTACCGGACTGATCAGACAGAAAAAGGCGAATGGTAGATAAGTCAGTACCGGCACATCCAGAACCCCGGCAATGAATACGCCACAGACACTCCATGGCACAAGAGGGTTGATGACTGTCCCTGCATCCTCCAAAGTCCGCGACAACAGCTTATTCGGCAATCCGGCTTTATCATAAATCCCTTTATAGGTCTCCCCTGTAAGCATGATGGAGAGATATTGTTCCCCAATCAGAACATTGACCCCGATGGCGGTAGCGGCTGTTGAAAGGATGACGGTACGCACCTTCTGGAGTTTTTCTTTGAACGACGACAGCATCGCCGGCACGATCCCGGTAATGAACAGCAGACCGCCAAATCCAAGGGCAAGCACGACCAGCGAAATGGTGAACAACATGCTGTTCACTCCCCCTTTGGTCAATAGCTCATTGACCGGATCAAACGCAGTTTCTCCTGTATAACCGTTAAACCAGACGTTCCAGATGAATGACCAACTGAGCCCGCTCATAAGATTAGCCAGCAAGGTAGCGATGATGCTGCTGATGGCCAGGGAAATGAATGCCGGAACCCGTGCCACCGTACATATCATAAGTACCAACAGGGGAATCCAGGAGGTCCAGTGCATTAATCCCGTGCTCTCTAATGCAGCCTGGTAATCCCTGCTATTGTTGAAAGCAGCAGAGGCATCAGGAGAAAGGATGGCAAACAGGATGAATGACAGGATGAACGCCGGGATGGTCGTCAAGCTGATGTGTTTGATATGTGTGAAGAGATCCACTCCGACAATCGTGGAAGCGAGATTGGTCGTATCTGACAAAGGAGACATTTTATCCCCGAAAAAAGCTCCCGAGACAATCGCACCTGCCGTTATGGCCAGCGAGAAATCCATGGCACTGGCCATGCCGATGAAGGCTACTCCGATCGTGGCGGTCGTCGTCAAGGAACTGCCGAGAGAAACACCGATAATGGCGGTGATGGCAAATACGATGGCAAAGAACCATGTTCCACCAATCAAAGAGAATCCGGTATGGATCAAGGTTGGAATGGTACCACTGAGCATCCAGCTGCTGATGAGGATGCCGATGATGAAAAAGAGAAAAACGGCACCCATACCTGACGATGCTCCGGCAATCATGGCTCCTTGGAGATCATGGAAAGTAAGGCCACGCAACAGTCCATAAGCGATAAGAAGCATGATTCCGAGCAGGATAGGGATGTGCGGACTAGTGCCAATGCCGATGATGAAATAGCTGATCATCCCGATGATTGCAAAGAAAATCAGGATGGCCTCCGTCAATTTTGGTGTGTGTCCTGGTGTAATTGGGAACAATTGATTCTCCTCCTCTGTAAGTGATTGATTCCTTGGGTGCAATAATTATTACTCATAGGTGTAATACAAAAAAGCTCCGCCCCGATATAGGGACGAAGCTTGCTCCGCGTTACCACCCTGATTGCCGAAAATGATTCCCGGCCTCTCTAAGTTCAGCATCCGTTTCAATAGGATGTGTAATTCAATTATTTTCTGCCAGAACTCCCACCTGCCGTCCTGTCTCTGCTGCTGCTGCTGGAAAATAATCTACTGTGCACCCTCGGATAGATATCCAATTGTAAAAGATAGTATTGAATATACATGCTAAGCTTACAGAATGTCAACAGCTCATGGCTTTTTTATTTTTGCGTGTTATTCTATAATTATTGGAATGGGGAAAGGGAGGGAAATTGTATGAATGAATTTACGGCAGAGAACCAAAAAGTATCACCATCTATGTATATGATTCGAAGAGGAGTAGCCACAGGTTTCCCCATCGTACTAGGCTATTTGCCGGTAGCCATTACATATGGAGTGCTTGCGAAACAGGCAGGGATGTCATTGTTGGAACTCACCTTGATGAGTGCCCTGGTGTTCGCAGGAGCAGCCCAATTCATGGCTGTGAATATGATCGCGGTCGGAACGGGCGTCATTGAAATCATTGCAGCCACTTTTGTGTTGAATTTCCGACATTTCGTCATGAGCTTTTCGTTCATCAATCGACTCCGAGGTTTGAATCTGAAATGGAAAGCCCCGCTCTCACTTGGCTTGACAGATGAGTCGTTCGCGGTCACTTCCTTGCATACGAAAGAAGCCAAGATGGAAAAAGGGGCCCTATTCTACACAGCAATCATTCTTACCGCCTACTTGTCCTGGGTTCTCGGTTCCATGCTGGGCGGGTTGCTTGGCGAAATCATCCCCGAAAGGCTCAGCCAGAGCATGGGGGTTGCCTTGTATGCCTTGTTCATCGGTCTGTTGGTTCCTTCCGTGAAAAAGGATAGGAGGATTGGACTCATTGCCATCCTGGCCATGCTGATCAATTTCATTTGTGTAGAGCTTGGAATGAGTACAGGGTGGGCGATTGTTGCAGCAACAGTTCTAGGCGGAATGAGCGGAATCTTTTTGATTAAGGAGGAATCACCATGATATTCCTGATCATCATCGGTATGTCGCTGGTTACGATGATTCCACGTGTCATACCAGCTTTCATTGTGGATAAACTGCAGTTCCGTGAGTGGGTGAACCGTTGGTTGAATTCCATTCCTTATGCCGCCTTGGGAGCGTTGATTTTCCCGGGTATTATGACAGTCATTCCCGACCGACCCTATATCGGACTGGCTGGGGGAGTTGCTGCTGTCATCATGGCTTATATCGGATGGAATATTGTTCTTGTGGTCATCGGTTCCATACTTGCCGTTTTTCTTCTATCCATGTAAACAATCAGGATGAGGCTGGGATAAAAGTCAAAAGGCAAAGACGAACTGGCTGGAAATCTGGTCTAGCAAGAATAGCCGCTTCAGAATTATACGCCGAATTTGACCTGACCCCCATAAGTTAGAGTAAAAATAATTTATGGGGGTTAGGTTTATGGAAAAATACAGT
>NZ_JBHRSA010000047.1:0-58845 GCF_042643145.1 Virgibacillus xinjiangensis | reverse complement strand
TATTTTTCCATAAACCTAACCCCCATAAATTATTTTTACTCTAACTTATGGGGGTCAGGTCAAAAGCGAAGTGTATTTCCGGAGTGGTGTATCTCCGCTCATCAGATTTCTAGTTAGTTCGGCTTTATCTGGGGATCAAACATTTTGTCCCACCCCCTTTTTGCATTTGAAAACGGTTATACATTGATATAATAATACGGGCATACATCCATTCGTATGTAACTAGTGTATCGTTTAAATGAGATGCACCTTAAAACGGAAACTTTAAGTATTTCATACCGTGCATCCATCAACTTTTAAACATTCTCTAACTGCCCATCTTCCATGCTATCCACCAGTTTTCCGTGTTTTTCATAATTCTTAACATCTACAATCCGATTGTCTTCATGAACGAAAACCACTTTCGGTTTATGTTCTTTAGCTTCTTCCGGTGTCATATCGGCATATGCCATAATGATGATTTTATCATTTACACTCACGCAGCGTGCAGCAGCTCCATTTAAACAAATTAAGCCGCTCCCACGTTCCCCTGCAATTGTATATGTCTCAAACCGCTGGCCATTGTTGATATCTACAATCTGTACTTTTTCATATTCTAAAATACCTGCAGCATCCAGTAAATCTGCATCAACAGTAATACTGCCTACGTAATCCAATTCGGCTTGTACCACTGTGGCGCGATGAATTTTGCTTTTTAACATCTGTATGTTCATCCCGTTGCTAAGCTCCTTTTTAAAAAATTACTCCACAATAAAATTATCTATTAATCTTGTCTTTCCAATAAATACAGCTATTGCAACCAATGTCTGTGATTTGATTTTGGTGATTGGTTTCATTGTCAGACCATCGACTGCTTTTACATATTCGATCTGAGCCAGTGGTTCTGTTTCAATAGTTGCTTCCATGGCAGCAACGAGTTTTTTTGCATCTGTTTCTCCCGCTTTTACTATGTTTTCTCCCATTCGAATGGTTTCACTTACAATCTTTGCCGCTTTTCTCTCTTCGGCCGAAAGGTAAGTATTACGGGAGCTTTTTGCCAAGCCGTCTTCTTCCCGTACGATTGGACAACCGACAACCTTTACATCCATACTTAAATCTTTGACCATTTGTTTGATAACAGCGAGTTGTTGTGCATCTTTCTGTCCAAAATAAGCGTGATCGGGTTGTACAATATGAAACAACTTGTTGACTACCGTACATACGCCGTTAAAATGACCTGGGCGGCTTGATCCGCAAAGCTCTTCAGTCAATACAGACATATGAACATGAGTATAGAAGTCTTTTGGATACATCTCTTCTGGTGCAGGGTGGAAAATTAAATCTGCTCCAAGGTTTTCGCAAATTCTACGGTCTTTTTCCAAGTCATGTGGATAGCTGTCAAAATCCTCTGTTGGACCGAACTGCTTTGGATTTACAAAAATACTGACAACCACTTTGCTATTATCTTGCCTTGCAGACGTAATGAGGCTTCCGTGTCCCTCGTGTAAATATCCCATCGTTGGTACGAAACCGATCGTTTGACCTTCGCTTTTCCATTGTTTTACAAGGTCTTTTACTTCCTTGATAGTAGATACAACCTGCATTTTCTATTTAGCCCCTTTAATCTTCTCTCATTAGCCTCTCATTAGTACAAATTACCAATGAGCTCATCTGAAATGGTATAGGTATGTTCTTCAGCAGGGAACGATCCTTCCTTTACTTCGATTCGATAATCCTCAAATGCTTGTTTCATGATTTCCCCTGCATTTGTAAACTGCTTTACAAACTTTGGTTTGAAATCGGAAAATATCCCCAACATATCTTGATATACCAGCACTTGTCCATCACAACTCGCACCAGCACCAATCCCGATTGTCGGAATGCTTATTTCTTCGGAAACTAGTTCTGCCAGTTTTGCAGGCACACCTTCCAAAACAACCATAAATGCTCCTGCTTCCTCTACTGCTTTGGCATCTTCCACTAACTGTCTGGCAGCTTCTTCGGTTTTTCCCTGCACCTTAAATCCACCAAATGCATTTACAGACTGTGGTGTTAGACCGATGTGGGCACAAACTGGAATGGATGCTTCTACAATGGCTCTGATCTGTGGACAAATTTTCACACCGCCTTCCAATTTGACGCCATTTGCCCGGCCTTCTTTCATTAATCTGCCAGCATTCACTACGGAGTCATAAATGGAGGCTTGATAAGACATAAACGGCAAATCAGCTAGAACAAAAGCATTGCTCGCTCCTCTGCTGACAGCTCTCGAATGGTGAATCATATCCTCCATCGTGACCGACAATGTATCTTCATATCCAAGTATGACTTGTGCAAGAGAATCCCCGACTAACAGCATGTTAATCTCAGCTTCATCCATTAACTTTGCCATCGAATAATCGTAGCAAGTAAGCATGGTAATTTTATCGCCTTCGTTTTTTTGTTTCTGTAATGATGTCACTGTATTTTTCATTTTTCTATAACCCCCTTGATTTCTTCAAAATCCCTGTCTTTATGTTTCTCTTTCGCTATTTCCAGAACCTGCCTGGATAGAAGTTTATAAACTTCCTTTTCCTGTGAATTCAATACCTGCAAATGGTTTGAAATTGTAGATAGATCATTTCTCTCAATCGGTCCTGTAAGTGCATCCATTGTTCCGTATGAAAGAATGTTTTTTGTGTTCCCTTGAATCAAAGGTTTCAGTGCCCCATGGGCTTCATCTGGTGTAAAACCACAATCCATCAGCATTCTCTCACCCAAGGAGACGAGCCCTACATATAGATTGCTGACCATAGCTGCAGATGCATGGTACCGCATTTTATCTTCTGCTTGAATAACCACTACCTGATTCCCGAAACTCTCAAATAGACGGGATAGATGGTTTAGATGTTTCTCATGTCCTTCCATTGTAAAAAAAGACTTTGACAGTTCTTTGTAAGAATGATGCTTGTCATTGATTGCAAAGAGAGGATGGATGGAATAACCGAATGCATGATGCCTGCTGCTATCTGAAAACACAGTCGAACTCAAAGAACCACTAAAGTGACTAATTACTTTATTTTCGATTGGAAGCATTTTCAACTGTTCCCAGACCTCGCTAATGATTCCATCTGGTACTGTTAAAAATATGGCATCACTATCTTCGACTAGATCTCTTGCTTTTTCATATGCTCTTGTGTTCGTCAATTCTGCTGCTTCTATCGATGATGTGAAAGTTTTGCTGTAATATCCTGTCACATTTACGTTTCGCTCGGTTAAATACTTTCCAAGGGAACACCCTACTTTTCCTGCCCCAATAAATCCAACCTTCATAAACACCCCCCAATCATATACATCTTCGATAGGATCATAAGTTTTATAAAATAATCGGCTTTGCTGGAAGTTGTTATCAATTATACTTTATACCAGAATTATTAAAAAATAAACAATTCAATTGAAATTTAGAAACATAACTACTACACAGCTTTCTCCAACAAGGAATAACAAGCATCTCGCACATGTTCAAATCCCTTTTCTGTTACTCTGTTGAATTGTTTAATGGATCGGGATAAAAGTAAAGGCACCATTCATTTGTGAATGGTGCCTTTACTTTTATTTACTTTTTCATATCTTGTGATTCCATACCGAACCATTAGCCACTGCTGCTCTATTTTCTACACTTTCTATTTTTCACTCATGTCCATATACTCATCCGAGATGGTGCGGTTCCGGCCGGCTCCATGACCTACAAACATCATGACGATGATGACGGCCATCAGAACAATCAGCGGGAGGGTCCAATCTCTGGTCAAGTCGCTGAGGTAACCAATCAAGATGGGGCCGATAGCGGCGAGGAAATAACCGAGTGCTTGGGCCATTCCGGAGAGTTCCGCAGCATGCCGTGCATTGCTGGTACGCATGCCCAGGAAGGCCAGTGCTAAAGGGAAAAGGCCTCCAGTTGATATACCTAGTAGGGATACACTGATCATCATGACGGTATAGGAGTCTCCCAAAAGCAGACCCGCACTGCCGAGAAGCGCCAGTATGCAGATCCCGACCGTCAAATTACTCTGGGATTTCAATTTGCCTGCAAACACTGGCAGCAGGAAGCCGACAGGAAGTCCGATGAATTGTGCGTAGGATAAGAGCCATCCAGCTGTTTCACTGGAGGCGCCGTTTGCTTGGAGGATCTCCGGAAGCCAAGCGATGACTACATAATACAAAAATGCCTGCAATCCGAGGAATAGAGCAACCTCCCAGGCAAGACGCGACTGCCACATTCGTGCTTCGTTGGCAGCCATATACTGGACCCTGACATCGTTGGCGGATTGCCTATGCCTGACAAAGTATGTCCAGATGCCAATGCCGAAAAGGGCCGGGACCACCCAGACAGCGAGAGAGAATTCCCACCCAGCATTGTTGGCTTCGGCTAAAGGTACGCTGATACCTGAAGCAAATGCAGCCATAAGTCCCATAGCCGTCGAATAGACACTGGTCATCAACGGCACCTTATCCGGGAATCGTTCTTTCAATATGCCAGGAAGGAGGACATTGGCAACTGCGATGCCTGCTCCGATCAATAGTGTTCCTCCGAACAGAAAGACAGGCATCGGCACGGATCGGAGCAGGATCCCTGCTGATAGTGCAGCCATTCCGCTGATCAGGACAACTTCATTGGAATACCTGCTCCCCAGTTTTGGAGCAATCGGCGACATCACAGCAAATCCGACCAGGGGAAGACTGGTGAGTATTCCCAGACTCCAATTGGGGAGTCCTAGTTCTGCTTCCATCCTGCCGATGAGCGGGCCGACAGAGGTAATTGCCGGTCGCAGATTGAAGGCAACTATGATAACTGCTGTAATCAGCAGTAATTGATTATAAGACCGCATGTCCTTGAACTTATAGATGCCCATAATGGACCCCACCTTTCATTCAAGAATCTCCACCGATTCATTCTATGTCATCATGGTGGGATATGCAATGTGGAAATAATGGCATATAAACTATGAAACGCATCAACTCTTCCTTTTAAGAATATGGATGATACGTCCAACAAAGTTGAGGGATGGAGATGGTTGTACAACACCTGAGATGAATGAATGACGAGGAGGTTTGGGATGGATGGGCTCCTTGTTGTTTGGGAATATATATTGGCATTTGTTCTGGCGGGGTACCATGGGTGGAAATTGCGGTGGTCATTCCGCTGGGCATATTATATGGAATGCAATTTCGATGAATCAACATTCCAGCTGAGCTGATGAAGCGAGGGCATGATAAAATGGAGATAGGATAATTCAGTGAACAAATCCGTAATCGATGGAATTGAAGATGAAAGGTGAAATGAGATGGAATATGACTGGCCAGCAGTAAGGGAGTCCCTATCACGGATTACAGTAATATCCAATCCAGGCAATGAACCAGTAAGCCTTTTTGGTGAGGGGGACGGGCTAAGATGTGTAGGCATAGGTACGGATGCTGCGGTATTCCAAACCAACCTTGCCCCTTCCTATGCCTTTAAGGTTTACGCGGAAGATAAGACGTCAAAAATCGGTACAGAGGCAGAGGTATACGGCATTTTGGGGGAGTCCTCCTATTTTTCTACTTGCTTTTCAGCTACAGACCATTATCTTGTGCTTAGCTATGAAGAAGGGCCGACCTTGTTTGATTGTCTCCTGCAAGGCATCCATGTACCACAGCAGGCAATCGCGGATGTGGAAGAGGCAAGAAAATATGTACTGGAAAAGGGATTGAATCCTCGGGATATCCATCTGAAGAATATTTTGCTGCAAGACGGCAGGGCGAAAATCATCGATGTCTCAGAGTATGTACTGCCTGGTGACGATCAGCGTTGGGAACACCTGAAAAATGCGTATGAGGAGTATTATCATTTACTGGATGGCAGGCCAGTACCTTCGTGGATACTAGAGGCTATCCGTAAATGGTACCACCAGCGGAGGAGGTATTTCTCTTCTTTCGAGGAATTCAAGAAGTTTGTGCTCAAATATATGACGATCAAGAAATAGGAGCGGTGGGTTTAGAATTTCATAGACTTGGCCTATAGGGATAATATATGCACCTAGATGTTTTACAGGCTATTTATCCCGCTTTTCTTGATGTACGTCAATGCTTCTGTATCGGTAATAAAGCATAATAGAAGCAGGAAGGGGCTTAGGGGGTGCCTGGTATGAAGGTTTTTCCTATGTGCTGCTGATGATGGGCTTGGCTCTGTTGCTATTATTGTCACAGCTCCCGGCGGAGAGAGACCAGTTGTCAGATCTTATCAGTAATAAAGCGGGAGAAATATCTGAGGTCTCCATATCACTGCCCGGAACTGGAGAGTATCACCGTACAGACGATCGGATGCTGGTCCAAGAAGTGGAAGAATATCTCCAAACATTGGACTATGTCGTGATCAGCAGGGAGCCTTACTATATTCCGATGAAAGCAGGCATGATTTTTTTGCATGGGGACCGTGGGGTTGACTTTTTCGTCTTATTCGATGGAACAGACATCATGATGGTGAACCATCATTATTATTCACTGGAGAACACACCTATCGATGAACAGTGGATCCGGCAGATGTATGCATGCATGGAATGATGACGCCCCTTCCTAAAACAGGAGTCTTTCTAGAAAAGGCTCTTTTTTGTTATGTCCACAGGACCGTGATTTGCATCACTACACGCAATTATCCGAAAAGGTAAAATTGTAGGATAATAAGGAGTGATGCAAATGCAGGAAATGGCAGAGGGGAAGCAGAAGGGATTGGACCTATTCGCTTCGATCCTGAAACAGGAGGATGTTTCCGTCGTCTTTCATACAAACAAAAAATCATTTGAGCCGATTGCTTCTTTCAGCCAGGTTTCTTTGATTCATGAACAAGCAGCCGTACATGCGGCCGATGGCTACAGCCGTTCAACCGGGAAAGCCGGCGTTGCCATGATTATGTCGGAATACGGGTTGACCAATGCGGTGACAAGCATGGGGACGGCTCAGCTTGATTCTGTACCATTGGTAATATTTGTCCAGCATCCATCGAATGATATCGAATATCAGCTGGGTGTGGAGGAAATCACAAAAGGTGTCACGAAACATAATTTGTCTGCCCATTCGATGGAAGAGCTGATGACAGCAGCAGGAAAGGCCTTCCATATAGCGGTCAGCGATCGTCCCGGAGTAGTGGTGGTAGACTACCCCGAGTGTATTCTTCAAGACATGGTGGAACCTTTCGACACTCATGCTCGGCACCATAAAATCCGTCCTACCAAGGAAGTTTCCATGCATAAAATCGATGCCATTGTTGAAGCGATGAATGAGGCGGAACAGCCAATCCTGCTTGTGGGAGGTGGAACGGTAATCTCCGGTGCAGGCAAAGAGTTACATACCTTTTTAGAGGAAACCGGGATGCCATATGCAAGTACGCTCATGGGGCTGGGAGCTTTAGAAGTAGATCATCCGCTTCATTTGGGAATGGTCGGGATGCATGGGACATTTGCTGCCAACCGGGCAGTACATCAAGCAGATCTTCTCATCTGTCTCGGCGTCCGGTTCAGCGACCGGATCACCGGTCGGATCAAGGGGTTCTCACCCCATTCGAAAAAGATTCAGATAGACATAGATCCGGCAGAGGTGAATAAGCGCGTGATCGTCGACTATCCGGTGATTGGCGATGTAAAGCATGTATTGAAAAAAATCAATGAACGGGTGTTGTCGGCGGCCGATCCAGAGTGGAGGGAGTCCGTAAAAAGCTGGAGTAAAAAATCGGCCCAGTTTCATGAGCCGAAACATAACCTGATCGGACCGGATTTCATTATTCGGACACTGAACCAACATGCCAATCAGGATGCCCTAATCGCTACCGATGTCGGCCAGCATCAAATGTGGACGGCCCATCACTATTGCTTTAAGCGTCCGCGACGATTTCTTACGTCAGGAGGTTTCGGCACCATGGGCTACGGTCTTCCGGCTGCTATTGGTGGAGCTGTTTCTTCTCCCCATCAGCAGGTCGTCTGTGTCAGTGGAGATGGCAGCATTCAGATGAATATTCAGGAGCTGATGACGGCGGTCCGATATCAACTGGATATCAAGATAGCCATTATGAAAAACGGCTATCTCGGAATGGTGCGCCAGTGGCAGCAGCTCTTTTACAAACGGAACTATTCTCACGTTAAGATTTCTTCACCCGATTACGCAATTCTTGCTGAGAGTTATGGAGCAGTCGGCCTCCGCGCAGAGACACAGGAGCAGGCAGAGGCCATCATTGCGCAGGCGTTCCGCACTCAGGGACCGGTGGTGATGGAATTCACCATTGAAGAGGAAGAGAATGTCTATCCGATTGTACCTCCTGGAGGAAATAATACAGATGCATTGGATGATGGACGCCGGTAACCTTTAGGCTCACAAGCACCAGTTGAATAAAAAAAGGAAGTGACAATGGAGAAATCGTCACTTCCTTTTTTGGATGAACTGGGTGTCAACTGCCTACTGGAGTTATTCTACCCGCTATATAATCCCGGACAGCTTCTACACCTTCCTTTATATTCTTCACTTCCAGAGTGACCCGCTGGGACTCGGGATAGCCCCCGGTTGATTTTTCATACAAAGGATCATAGTAGTATTCAAGCAGTAGTCTTATAGCGGATGAGTAGTTCTCTGCCTGCAAATCCTCCTCAATCTGCTTGGCGGCCGGGGTATGGATCCGTTTCTTTATACGGTTGAAGGCTTCCAGGCACTCCTGTTGATGCTCCCATGGTTGGTAGTCTTCCAGTAGATTCGTGACTCTTTCTTCCATAGGCATATAGATGAACAACTGAATGGCCTGTTCTTTCTTTTCCATCAGGAAGTCGGGAAGCATCACTTTACCAATCCGTCTGCTTTCTCCTTCAAAAAGCAGGTTCGATGAGTTCTCAAACTTCTGCAGTTCTTCCACTAGTAAGGAGTCGAATGTTTTCTGGTTATACGGTTCAAGACCGATCTGTCCAAATATGGAGCCACGATGATTAGACATCCTCTCCAAGTCGATGACGGGGAAGCCTTCGTCACGAAGTTTATGAAGGATGGCTGTTTTCCCAGTGCCTGTATGGCCGTTCAGTACGAAGGCATCCTGTTTGATTTCCATGGAATCCAGCTTTTCTATGACCCAATTACGGTAGGCGCGATAGCCTCCGTCCAGTCGAAGTGCTTTGATGCCCATCAGGTCAAGAACCGTGGCGGAGGTCCGGCTTCTCATGCCGCCGCGCCAGCAGAATACTGCTTTCTTTCCCCGTATACCGCTGAATTCTCTGACGAAGGCAGGCAATTTGGCAGATGCGATTTCAAGTCCCCGTTCTTTTGCTGCTTGTTGGCTTACCTGTTTATAAAGGGTCCCGACTTCTGCTCTTTCCTCGTCACTGAAAAAAGGGATGTTCAAGCTGCCCGGAATGGTTGCATCTTTATATTCGGAGGGTGACCGCACGTCTATGATGGTCAGTTCCCCTCTGTCTTTCAAAGCAAGCAGTTCATCAATGGATATATCCTCCATCATGTTATAGCCACCTTTCTTGGTACGATACGGGTGTATAAAAATCGGCAGTCAGGCCTTTTCTACAAGACGGTAATATGTCCTGGATTTTCTTCGGTTGCTTCACCGATGATTGCTGCCTCGACACCAGCACCGATGAGGTCTGACAGCAGATTTTCCGCTTCACTGCCGTCCACCGCGATCAACAGGCCACCGGAGGTCACTGCATCGCAAAGGATCCATTGATCAATCTGATCCATGGTTTCCGGGAAAGTGACATCGCCTTCTAGATGGGCGAAGTTATTCTTCGTTCCGCCTGGTACGGCTCCTCCCTCAGCAAGTTCCCTGACACGTGGCAGTTTAGGAACGTCTTCACTGGTGATGGTCAGACCTGTCTTGCTGCCTTTTGCCATTTCGGAGGCATGTCCCAGCAAGCCGAACCCGGTAACATCGGTACAAGCATGGACGTGATAGGACTCCATTTTTTCAGAAGCAGTTTTATTCAATGTCGCCATGACGCTTGTCACCTTATCAACTTCTTGATCTGTAAGCAGGTCTCTTTTGATCGAGGTAGTGGAAATGCCCACACCGATCGGTTTGGTTAAAATCAGTTTGTCCCCCGGTTTGGCACCGGTATTGGTACGGACTTTATCAGGATGAACAATTCCTGTCACGGCCAAACCGAATTTCGGTTCCTTGTCATCGATGGAATGGCCCCCGACTAGAGTAGCTCCTGCTTCCTTCACTTTATCCCCCGCACCGCGAAGAATTTCCGTCAGGACCTGTTTAGGCAGTGTATGGATCGGGAACGCCACAATATTCAATGCGGTCAGCGGTTTTCCGCCCATGGCATATACATCGCTGATCGCATTGGCGGCGGCTACCTGTCCGAATGCATAAGGGTCATCCACAATCGGAGTAAAGAAGTCCAAGGTTTGTACCATGGCCATCTCATCATTCAATTTATAAACACCAGCATCATCACTGGTATCAAGTCCGACCAGCAGGTTCGGGTGTGGATCCGTCTGCGGCAGCTCTTTGAGAACCTGAGACAGATCCGCTGGTCCGATTTTACACCCGCATCCACCTTTGGAAGATAGGGATGTAAGTTTTATAGGTTGATTAGTTTCTGACATAGAAAAACGACCTCTCTATATGTGTACTATATCTCTATTATAAATCACCATGTCAACATGAGGCCGGGTGATCCTCTTTATGACAGAGGAATGATTGACTGGCAATCAGTGGCATTTTTGACTCTCTCAAGAAAAAGGGAATGCCTTTGCCGGTTATTGGTGAACATAGCTGGTTGTTTTTGTTATAGTAGAAGTAACAAATAGGTCATTCAATGGGAGACGAATATATGAGTGAACATGGAAAGGAAAACTACCAACAGATACAGGATTTGCTGACATTCATTGATGAAGGATTGGAAAAAGCGAAGATTCCATCCAAGGCAAAAGGGTTGATTGTAGAAGAGTTGGATGAGTTGAGACGGTTCGTCCTGGATGCACGGCCGGCTAGGATTGCCATTGTGGGCAGAAGGGGAGCCGGAAAATCGAGTCTGATCAATGCTATCTTCGGTGAGGTGCGGGCAGAAGTCGGAGATGTGAAGGCGCGCACGGGTGCAGGAAAATGGCACTCCTATACTTCTGATTCAGGGATTTTGGAAATACTTGATACCCGCGGACTCGGAGAAGCCGATCAGCCGGAAGAATCGTTTTCGGAGAGAACCGCCGTAGAGGAAGTGCAGGCATCTATCCAGGATAAATGCCCAGACGCCATTCTTTTCTTAAGCAAAGCAAAAGAAGTCAGCTCCCGTATTGACGAAGATATCCAGCAGCTTCGGGAACTCAAGCAGTCGGTCTGGCAGTATCATGACTATCAGGTCCCGGTCATCGGGGTGGTTACGCAGGTCGACGAACTGAGTCCAAAGTCGGTGGACAAGCCGCCGTTTGATCATGAGGCCAAGCAGAGGAATATTGCGGAAGCCGAAGAGATACTGGCGGAAAAGCTGGAAGAAGTGGCAGATGCCCCGGTGAAGGTCATCCCTGTTTCCGCCTATTTCGAAGTGGAAGGGGATCAGATCGTATACGACACGCGTTGGAATATTGATAGACTAGTCGATTATCTGATCGAACAATTACCCAATGATGCCCAGATGATTCTTGCCAAGCTGGCCAAAGTGAAATCCGTCCAAAAGAAATTGGCCCGCAAAGTCGGAAGGAATATTTCAGGGATCACTGGGCTAATTGGCGCGAACCCCATTCCGGTGGCAGATCTCCCGGTCATAACCGGTCTGCAGATGGCCATGATCAGCACGATCGCCTTGCTCGGCGGAAAGCGGCTGAAAAGGAAGGACCTGAAAGAATTCCTCAGTGCACTCGGCGTGAATGTAGCCGCAGGATTCGCCTTCCGACAGGTCGCCCGCCAGCTTGTCCGGATTTTCCCAGGAGCAGGAAGTGTGATTTCAGGCGTCATTGCCACCAGCGGGACCTATGCACTCAGTGAAGCATCGATTGCCTATTTCATCGATAAAAAATCACTAACCACCGTGAGGGAAATTTATAAGCATCGATTTGAGGAAAAACGGAAGAAGGAAGAACAGGAAGTTGGAAACGGAAACGAGTCGCAGATGTAATTCATCTGCGGCTTTTTTTGATAGGAGATGGGGAGATGCAGATTGGAGAGTTTGGAATAAGAAGGAGGCGGCGGGTATCGGCGGGAGAGAGGTTATATCAGCAGAAGGTGGCCGGTATCCGCGGGAGAGATATTATATCAGCAGGAGGCGGCGGGTATCGGCGGGAGAGAGGCTATATCGGCAGAAGGTGGCGGGTATCGGCGGGAGAGAGGTTATATCGGCAGGAGGCGGCGGGTATCGGCGGGAGAGAGGTTATATCGGCAGGAGGCGGTAGGTATCGCTAGGAGAGAGGACATATCGGCAGGAGGCGTAGGGTATCGGCGGGAGAGAGGCTATATCAGCAGGAGGCGGCGGGTATCGGCGGGAGAGAGGTTATATCGGCAGGAGGCGGTAGGTATCGCTAGGAGAGAGGTTATATCGGCAGGAGGCGGTAGGTATCGGCGGGAGAGAGGCTATATCGGCAGAAGGCGGTTTATATCGCTAGGAGAGATATTATATCAGCAGGAGGCGGCGGGTATCGGCGGGAGAGAGATACAGGGGGATTAGCATATCCGAAAAAATGGCAAATTAAAAACCGATTCTTGTTTTCCTTTTCAGAATCGGTTGATGGGATCACTTTGATAGAAATTCAATAGCATAATAACACCCTTACTCTATTTTCTTTTTTAGTGGTTCCAGAATACTTTTCGATAAATCTCTGCATTCGCTTTGAAATGCCGGTCAAGTTTCTTTAGTGGGTTTCTAAACAATATATGCACCTCCAGTTATTAATGAATTTACTTGCGGTTAAGTCTTGCGTAAGCATCAACGTACAGGTCCATCGGTTCTTTAACGAGTTTTTTAATAAGTTCTTTCATGTTTTATCTCCCCTTTCTTTTGTTACTTTTATTATCGGGGAAAAGGAAGAATTTCACAACGCGCGTGAAATCGATAACATCTTTCATGAAAACGGGAACATTGAAAATGAAAACGGATGTATCTCCCTTTTTCTTACGTTTTCGCTCATTTACTACTTTTTTTCTAAAATGGAAGTGTGTTTTTTAGGAGTGGTACTGGCGATCCGGGAGTTGGTCCCGGCATCGCACAACATTTCACCCGATCAAGAGCATGAGGAAAACCGAGAGGCTGATGATGGAAACTGCCGTAGTGGCCAGTGTGTAAAAAGGTACCTGGTTCACCAATGTGTTATATTTTTCGGCAAATACATAGACAACAGCTCCTGTAGGAAGGGCAGACAAGATGACGATAGATGCGGCCCATTGAGGATCGGCTACAGGAAATATGAAGTAAACTGCCACGGCTGCTAATAGAGGAAGCGCCAACAGTTTTAAGGTGAGAAGTGTTAAGAACTCGCCGATGTGGTAATGCTTATTTTTCAATACCTGCCTCTCAGCCGATAACCCGAGTCCCAAGGAGAACAATGCTGCAGGTCCTGCGGCGGGTCCCAGTATATCCGTAAACATAAACACTGGGCTTGGAATAGGCAAACCTGAAACGGCTACAAGGATGCCTGCCAACAGGGATGCATTGATTGGGTTTAACAGAATGGAACGAACAATCGAACGGAGCATGGTTCCATTTTCTTGGCTGTCGGTGAGTTTTTTTGCCGATTCAAAGGATAGCACGACAAGCGTGATAATGGTCAGGTCGTAGATGAAGGTGACGATCGCAGCTGGCACCGCAGCTTCCTGTCCAAATAGAGCCACCAATAAAGGAATGCCGAGAAAGCCGGTATTTCCGTACGTCGTAATCATTCCGTACATGGTCACTTCCGGAAAACGTCTCTTGAAAATGAACCGGAAGATGAGGACGGTCAATAGGAAGCACCCCAGTAGAGTAAACAGGTTGGCTAAAAGGAAATTCCTGTTGGCGAGCTGTTCGACAGGTGCCTGAGCCAAAGAAGAAAACAGCAAAGCAGGAAGGGCGAAATAGTAAACAAAGTAGTTCAAAGAAGAAGAGCCGCTGTAAGGCAGCAACGATAGCCTGCCAGCCAGAAAACCGCAAAGTATGACAGCGAAAATCGGTAAGACAGCCTCGAATAAAATTCCCATAATTTGGTCCCCCTTATATATGGCCCATCTTATCACAAATAATGGCATGAGCAGGAGGAAGTTGCGGCCCGAGTGTAGTATGCCGGGACCGGAGCGGGAGGAGGCGTGGCCCGAGCGAAGTGTATTAGAGCACGAGTTGCAGGAATAGAGGGCCGACCGGGGACAAAAGATAGAAAGAAAGCTGCCACGCTTTTTCATCAGCTTGGCAGCTTTCTGCAAGGGTTCATTTATTTAGATCGCTTTTAACAGCAGCTTTTTCAGTAATGGGGAGAAGTGCTCAGGCAGCTCGGCAACAGTTGGCACCATGATGCGTTCCTTGCCGTAGATGTTGCGCATCAAGTTGTCCTCCTGTTCGCCTACTTCTCCTTCTGCGAGGAACATACCGACGACATCGATCCCTTTTTTCCGTGCTTCAGAGACGGCCAGATTCGTATCGATGATGCCATTTTCGTTGTAGTCGGAAGCGGCAGGCTCTCCGTCCGAGAATACGAGGAGGAACCGGTTCTTGTCTTTGCGTGCTTCCAATTCCTCAGCAGCAACCCGGATGCTGAAGCCGTCGCGATTATCTTCCTGGGCTTCCAGCTGCATGATTTTGGCACCGTTATCCTGGTAAAGCGAATCATGGAAGGAATGGATGACATGAAAGTAGTTCGGCTGGTATTCAGCTTTCACTTCGGTCGCTTCTTCCCAAAATCCGATGATGGAATGTGGGATGTTCAGATACTTCAGCACTTCATGGAAGAGGATGATGCCCTTTTTCGTCTCTTCCATCTTGTTCAGCATAGATGCCGAGCAATCCACCAACAGGGTGAACGCTGCATCCATGTCCCTTGATTCCTGATTCTTCTTATAAAATAGGCGCGGGTACTCCTCGGTCACCACATTCAACAGTTTCTTGGACAGGCGGCCGGCGATCAGGTCGCGACGCGGGGCATTCTGCTTATGCTCGAGCATCTTTTCGATCGTCTTGGACAGCTTGCGTTCGAATGGAGCAATCTCTGCCGCGTACTGACGGTAAAGCTCTTCCTCTTCAATGGTCGGCCTCTCCGCATGTTTGACCACTTTTACGGCGAACTTGTTTTCCTCTCCATATGCTCTGCCGGATGATTCTTCCCCTTGGCCGGCCTCTTTTTTCTGCATGGCTTCCATGCTGGAATAATCATTCTGATCACTTTCGCCGGAGGCACCTTGAATGGATGCCATAGCCTGGTCGCCTTCTTCGGTTTCTCGGGCGCCGTCACCCATCAGGCTGGTTTTCGTGCCTTGTTCCAGCTCGAATTCCAGGAAATTCTGTTTCCGGTCTTCATTCTCATTTTGACCGTGCCAGGTAGAGAATTTCTCCTGAAAAACTTCATTATCCTCTTCCTTGACTACTTCCTCATCGTCATTGGCCAGAGGGTCTGTTCTGGTCAACTCATCGAAAGCATTGGATTCGGTATAGCTTGAGAGGTCGGCGATCGGAAAGATGAAATATTCATTGATCGTGTCCTGATAGTCTCTGTCCAGACGGAATACGACCTGTTCCGCTGCACGGGCAATTTCTCGAGTACTGTCAGCCTCAAATAGTTGGAACAGAATTGGCTTCAGTTCATCCAGTCTGTCGATTTGTTTTCCATTGGCTTGCGGGAAGGAAGGGTCCGGCGAGTCGGACTGAATCAGCAGGTAGATCAGGCAATACAATTCATCCAGGGCAAAGCTCCTCGTGACATTGGCTCTTAATTGCTGGGTAAAATACTGCTTTAAATAGTCCCTGCGAATGGTAAATTGAGTGACAGTGCCTGGCCGTTCCTTCTTTACCTTTTCCTCCAGCCGGATATCTTCGAACAAGGTGAACAGCTGGACGGCGAACTTAGGCAGGGTGGACTCGGACACGATTTCCAAATACTCCTTCATGACCGGAATATTGGAATGATGAAGCGTGCCGATGGTCCGCAGCAGGATGTCCGTCTTCAATCCTGCCTCCTTTGCCCGGGCATTGCCGATCCCCCAGTTGGAGCTGGCTGTTACTTTGTATTCATTGATATCGATTGCCGATCCATACGCATAGTCGAACTTCAGGCCAGATATGCCGGACAAGACGGATGACAGGTCCTGCAGCTGAAGGAACAGGTGGGTGTCCACATTGGTCTCACGAAATCGCATCTGTCTCCTCCTATCCGAATAAGGTCTCTGTCAGATTCAAGACAAAGTCTTTCTCTCTGTCCTCATCCAGCTTGTCGATGATCGAGCGAAGAATCGCCCGTTTTGGCGGGATAAGGACGCTCAGGTCGCATGCATCCAGCAAGGCACGGATAGAGGCAGCATCCTCTGAAAGCTTTCCTTGGGAGACTGCTTGGATCAAATCTCCAGACAACCGGACAAACAGGTCAATGATGCGGTCATCCTCCAGTCGGGTGTTGTCTTTGATCAGCTGATTCAGCTGTTCTCCCTGCAAATAAGGAATATCGATGACTACAAACCTGTTTTTCAATGCTTCATTCAAAGGGACGGTACCGACATACCCTTCGTTAATAGCAGCAACAACGCCGAACCCATCTTTTGCTGTGATGATTTCTTCGGTGAATGGGTTGGTGATGGTCCTGCGGTAATCAAGGACACCATTGATCAGTGGCAGTGTCTCCGGTTTGGCCATATTGATTTCATCTATATATAGGAATGTACCGTGATTCATGGCGTTGGTCACTGGACCGGGTACAAATTCTATCACTTGCTTTTCATCCTGATAGGCGAGTGTTTTGAAGCCGAGAAGACTTTCTGCATCCAGGTCCACGGAGCAGTTCACACTGAACATGGGCTGGCTGAATAGATGGGACAAGGTTTCGGCAAAGCGGGTTTTCCCCGATCCGGTCGGCCCTTTCAGAAGGACATTTTTCCCCATGCTCAAGGCAGTTACTGCATCAACCAGCAATTCGTTCTCCGGTGGCACATAGCCGCCTTCTCTTATCAAATCTCTGAATTCCTGTTGCTCTCGTTTTTTATTTTCTTCTAATAAATGACTGATCTGGTCAGGCAATTGATAATTATTCATCATCGTCGTGCTCCTTTCACGGGCTATTGTAAAACTTTTAGGCTGCAATGGCTAATATACCGAATTTCCCGAGTCCATGGGAGGGGAAACGACCATTTCATGTCTTTTCCTGGATATCCGGGAAATATTCCCTATATGGGTAGATATTTTTAACAATTTTGCGAACACGGGTTATTGTGTAAAGTGTATGTAAAGTGATATGATAAAGAGTAGATGATATCTATCTACATATGATAAATCAATTATTTTGGAGGCCTTATTTTATGACACAGATCAATAAGGGTGAAAATAAGTTTTATGTCGGAG
The DNA here is from genome assembly GCF_042643145.1 of Virgibacillus xinjiangensis. Classification (NCBI taxonomy): domain Bacteria; kingdom Bacillati; phylum Bacillota; class Bacilli; order Caryophanales; family Bacillaceae; genus Virgibacillus; species Virgibacillus xinjiangensis. Next base: position 41,362 of record NZ_JBHRSA010000047.1, on the reverse strand, counting down.
ATGATATAAGGGATCCATTGGCAGAAATCACGTTTATCCAAAACGGCGGAGGCAAGCTGGTCATTGATCATACCTTTGTTTCCGGAGAACTTCGCGGTCAAGGGATCGCAGGACAGCTGGTGGGGAAAGTAGTGGAACTTGCCAGGGAAAAAGACCGGAAAGTATTGCCGCTTTGTCCCTATGCCAAAAGTAAAATGGAAAAAACACCGGAATTTTACGATGTACTCATAGAACAAAAATAACTGTATGGAAAATCAGGATTTCTCTGCAAGGGATATCCTGATTTTTCACATAATAGGAAGAGAATATGTAAGGAAGGGGTGATTTGTGTGTATCTTTCTGTCGGAGAAACAGCCGAATACCTGTCCATGGATGAGGCGAAAATACGGGCGCTCGTCCTGCAGGGCAGAATCCGGTCAGTCCATGACGGGGAGCAGTTTTTGATCAATAAAGAGCAATTCACTACCCATTTGGATCAGGTCGAAAAATACCGGCAAATGATCCAAGAATATTTAAGCGAACCGATCCCGGAAGACATCGATGTAAAGGACGAAGATTGAAACGTCCGGATAAAGGAGATTGACACATGGCAAAAAAGCATCAAACTTCAAAGAAACCGGCAAACACGCTGCAATTCACGGTCCAGGAGAAAACAGAACTCCTCCCATTCCTGCGGTCCGTCATGGAGAACCGCAGCCGGAATTCTGTAAAATCCATTCTGACACGAGGGCAAGTGACAGTGGATGATCATATTGAAACGAAGCATAATTATCCATTGAAGCCCGGACAGTCTGTTTCCATCCTGAAAAATAAGGCAGCTGTCAAAAAAACCGCATTAGTCGGCCTGTCCATCGTATATGAGGATGAACACCTGATTGTCATCAATAAAGAAGCCGGACTGCTGTCAATTGCCAGTCAGAAGGAACGGAAGCAGACCGCCCATCATCAGTTGATGGAATACGTCAGACAAGAAGACCCGAGCAACCGGATATTCGTTGTGCATCGGCTGGATAAGGATACATCGGGTGTGATGATGTTCGCCAAAAGTGAGCATATGAAGCATAAGCTTCAGAATGCCTGGAAGTCGATGGTCCGGGAGCGTTCCTATATTGCTCTTGTGGAAGGAAAAGTGGAGAAGCAGGAAGGCAGCATTGAATCGTGGCTGAGAGAGAGCAAGACCCACCTCATGTATTCAAGCCATACCAAGGATGATGGCCTGCATGCTGTGACCCATTATAAGGTGATCCAGTCCAACCAGGACTATTCCCTGTTGGAAGTAGAACTGGAGACAGGGAGGAAAAACCAGATCCGTGTCCATATGCAGGATATCGGCCATCCGGTAATTGGGGACAAGAAATACGGTTCCAAAGGCAACAAGATCGGCCGGCTCGGCCTGCATGCCAAAGTACTGGCTTTTAAGCATCCTGCCAATGGAAAAATGATGCGATTTGAAGCAGATGTCCCGAAGATATTTTATAAAAAATCACGGTAGGTTGACCATTTTACAACAAATTTATAGGAAAGATTGAGTGACTATAGAGGAAGCATACCATCTTAAATCGGTATGCTTCCTTTTTTGGTGCAGGATGCACTCAGGCGCCAGCAATCCCTACTCGGGCCGCAACAAGGCGCACTCGTGCGCCAGCAATCCCTGCTCAGGCCGCAGCAGGGCGCACTCGTGCGCCAGCAAACCCCGCTTGGGCCACAATAGGACGCACTCAGGCGTCATTATCCTCATCCAGGTGTTCCTACTTCCTTTTAGAAAGGTGCTTTTTTCACCACACGTCCCTTTCTCCCTTCGGTGGTCTCTGCCTGCTGGAGGGAGCGGATGACTGCTTCCTCCGTTGTTTCGACGACTGCCTGGAACAACCTGTTCATGATCGGATGCTCATCGCGAATGAACTCACGGGTTTCCGTCAGGCTGTTTGATTGATGCGGGTATGTAGATGCTGTGGAAAATGCAACGGCGATATCTCCGCTTCCATGGGCAATATGGCTGCCTGTACGGCCGAGTCCTGCTGCACATCTTTTGGAAAGCCGCTTCAGCTGCCGATCTGATAACGGAGCATCGGTGGCAAGCACCATCATGATCGAGCCGTCCGGTGTATCGGTATTTGTTTCGGTCAGATCAGCAAACCGTGCCTCTTCCGGATTTCCGAAATTGCTCACTACGAGACAGCCGAGGTTGAACTCTCCATCCTTATCTATGATGGTACGGGAAGCAGTTCCGATACCTCCCTTGTGACCGAAGCATACCATTCCCTTGCCAGCGCCTACAGCTCCTTCTTCTACAGGGCCGGCTTCAGCCTGCTCGATCGCCTGGATGGCATGCTCTGGCCGAATGGCCTGTCTGCGGATGGAGTTCAAATAGCCATCATTGCATTCACCGACGACAATATTGATCGTACCAGTGGTGTCACCTATTTCCGGTGTCTGTTCCAACATGTACTTCAATGTCCCCTCCGTAACCGCGCCGACGCTGAAAGTGTTCGTCAGCATGATTGGCGACTCTAATAATCCCAGCTCTTCCAACTGTACCAGGCCGGTGGTCTTGCCGAATCCGTTAATGACAGAACTTCCTGCCGCATTTTTTTCGCGAAAAAGGTTGCCGCTATGAGGCAGAATGGCTGTGACTCCTGTACAGATGGTCGTTTCTTCGTCGACCTTTTCATATAACGTCACATGTCCGACTTTTACTCCTTCGATATCTGTAATGCAATTGTTTTTCCCTTTTGGTAGTGACATGGCAATTCTCCTTTTTATTTTCGTTTACATTATAGCAGAAGAGATCCTTCACTAAACCCTTTTCACTATCAAAACTGGAGATCCTTTTAGATCACGACGCCCGAGTGGGGGGGTGTCGCCTATGTGAGAGTTGTAGAAGCCCGAGCAGGGGTAGTTGATGCCTGAGTGGAGGGTGTCAAGGCCCGAGCGGAGGGAGCTGAGGCCCGAATGAGGGGCGCCTCCATTTTTCGAATAAAATTGACAAACTATTTAGCAAAAGGCGTTGACAGTTGGGATATTTACCCTTATAATCATAAGTAATTGTTAACTGTTAACTTTTCAGAAAACTTTAAGGGAGTACTTCCATTGCGAATTGAAAAGCAGAGCATAAGTGACCAAGTGTTAGAACATCTCAGAAAAAAGATCATTTTACATGAATGGAGGGAAGGCGACCGGTTAGCGGAAGCACAGCTATCAAGGGAGCTTGAAGTCAGCAGAGGGCCGATCCGTGAAGCGATTGCCAAGCTGGAGGCAGAAAACCTGGTGGAGAGGCACTCCAACGGCAGGACAGTTGTTAAGAAATTCGACACCGAAGATATTATCAATTTGTATGACAGCAGAATGCTGCTGGAAAAACATGCATTGACGCAGATTGATTCATCCGCTTTGCAAGACCATTTGCGTCTGATGCGGTTGTATATCGACCAAATGCATGAATCCTTTGAAGCCGGTGTCAGGGATATTGACTCTGACTTGGCGTTTCACAAGCTGTTGGTGAAGATGTCCAAGAACCAGACACTCGTGCAGTTGTGGTCTTCATTGGAAGGCATTTTCCGGACACTGATTGATATTACCAGTGAAGTATCGGTGTCCGAATCTAATCAAGAAAAAATTATCGGCTACCACAAGGAAGTCGCCGATGCATTGGAAGCAGGGGAAGTGGAGAAGGCCCAGGGTATATTGGCCCATCACTTGAAGGAAGCATCCCTTTATTATTGCAGGGGAAAAAACTTACACACAGGGAGAGATGAAGATGTCACCACAAAAAATTAAGTGTGCCATTATTGGATCAGGTAATATCGGGACAGACTTGATGTATAAGCTATTGCGGAGCGACAAGCTTGAATTGACGTCCATGATCGGTATTGACCGTGAGTCCAAAGGGCTGGCATTGGCAAAGGATCATGGTTTGACTCCGATCTATAATGGTATCGACGGACTGGTAGAGCAGCCGGAGCTTGCGGATATCGTCTATGAAGCTACGTCAGCCAAAGCCCATGCCCATAATGCTCCGATTCTTAAAGATATGGGGAAAAAGGCGATCGATTTGACACCGGCTGCAGTAGGACCGTTTCTCGTCCCTTCTGTCAACTTGCAGGAAGACAAGGTTAGAGAACTGGATAATGTAAATATGGTTACTTGCGGCGGCCAGGCTACTGTGCCGATCGTGAAAGCGATTTCTGATGTGGTGAAAGTCGATTATGCTGAAATTGTTGCTTCCATCTCCAGTAAGAGTGCTGGCCCTGGAACACGGCAGAATATCGATGAGTTCACGGTAACTACGGCAGAGGCATTGAAGCAAGTAGGCGGTGCCAGAGAAGGAAAGGCGATCATTACCTTGAACCCGGCAGAGCCTCCAATCTTGATGAGAAATACCATCCATGTCCAGACAGAAGGTTCCGCTGAAGAGAAGAAGGAAGAGATTCTCAAGTCTCTGGATGCGATGGTGGAAACTGTTCAGGGGTATGTGCCAGGCTACCGCTATAAGGCAGATCCGGTAGTAAAAGGTGACATTGTAACAGTATCTGTGGAAGTAGAAGGCATGGGAGACTTCCTTCCAACATACGCAGGTAACCTGGATATCATTACATCAGCAGCATTGAAGACAGGAGAAATCATGGCAGAACATCTATTAACAGAGGGGGCCGCAAAATGACAGACCAAAAGAAAGTGATTTTCAATGACGTAACGCTGCGTGACGGCATGCATGCAATTTCCCATCAATACTCCAAGGAGCAGATCGCTGAGCTTACCAGGGTACTGGATGATACGGGAGTAGATATCATCGAAGCCACTCATGGGGATGGCCTGGGAGGAAGCTCCATCCAGTATGGATTTTCCAAAGAAACGGAAAAGGATATCATTACCACAGCCGTTGAAAATGTCAAAAATGCGAAGGTCGGCGTCCTGCTGTTGCCAGGAATCGGTACGATTGACCATTTGAAGCGCGCCAGAGAATGGGGAGCTTCCGTCGTCCGTGTGGCAACCCATTGTACAGAAGCGGATGTATCCGAACAGCATATCAAGGCGGCCGGTGACCTTGGAATGGATACGGTAGGCTTCCTGATGATGTCCCATCGTGCAGAGCCTGAACAGTTGTTGGAAGAAGCGAAGAAAATGGAATCCTATGGAGCCAGCACCATCTATGTGGTGGACTCTGCCGGTGCATTGACCATGGATGATACCAGAAGAAGGATTTCTCTATTCAAAGAGAATTTAAGCACGGAAATCGGCTTCCATGGCCATAACAATCTTTCACTTGGTGTAGCAAACTCTATTGCCGCATTGGAAGAAGGAGCCGGGCGCATTGATACAAGCCTTGCAGGCATGGGCGCAGGCGCAGGGAATACAGCTACAGAAGAACTGGTAGCTGTCATGAACAAGATGGACATCCCTCATTCGATTGATCTCTATAAAGCGATGGACGCAGCGGAAAATATCATGAAGCCAATGATGAGGCGTCCTGTGCAAATAGACCGTCTCAGCCTCACATTAGGATACACTGGCGTTTATTCCAGCTTTCTGCTTTTCGCAGAACGTGCAGGGGAAGAATATGGCGTAGATCCTCGGGATATTCTGACGAAAATAGCGGAAATGGGTGCAGTAGGTGGACAAGAAGACTGGATCATCGGTGTTGCCCAGGATTTGGCTAAGGAAAAGAAGCAGGATAGTGTGACTGTATAATTGCATAGAGAACAGCCCTTTTCCAGGGGAACTCATACTCTGGAAAAGGGCTGTTTTTGTTTGGAATGCGGATACTGGGCCCTTATTAAACTGCCGCGGCATTGATCACCGGTCTGGTGACGTATGTTCTATTACAGTGAACACCTGCATCAAAAGGAAGGATTACATACGAACGGATAAGCTGACCAATGCACCTCCATTTTCCATTATCTTGCACGATAGCAGAATGTCCTCTTGTTTTCTGATAAGTACAGTGGTATACTATGAAGAAATTAATATGCAATATTCCTTCGGGGTCGGGTGCAATTCCCAACCGGCGGTGAGGAAGCAGCTGCTTCTAAGTCCGTGACCCGTGCGGCAGTGATGCCAAGCGGTGGATCTGGTGAGATTCCAGAGCCGACAGTCAAAGTCTGGATGGGAGAAGGAATTTTTCGGCGCATGGATCGTTTGCGATTCGTCAGGACTGTCTCCTTTTCAGGCAGACGTTCTTTCGACGTATATACTTGTATCCTGTTTGCTTGTAAAATTCGACCAGTAGGCCCCTGAAGTCCATTCAGGGGCCTTTTGCTATGTCTGGTGGAGGGATCTTGCAGAGAAGAGAGGAAGAAATGTATGTTTACAGGAATCATTGAAGAAAAGGGAACCATTAAAAATACCCGGCAGGTTTCAGAGCAGGCAGTGGAAATGACCATTGAAGCAGCAGTGATCATGGGTGATATGAAGCTTGGCGACAGTATTGCCATCAATGGCATCTGTCTGACGGTTACCGATTTCTCCTCTTCATCCTTCACGGTAGATGCCATGCCGGAAACCATTCAGGCAACCTCATTAAAGACACTGTCTATCGGTTCGAAGGTCAACCTGGAACGGGCCATGGGAGCAAATGGCAGATTCGGCGGTCATTTTGTCTCCGGACATGTGGATGGCATAGGAAAGATTATCCGCAAGCAGGCACAGGAAAATGCCATTTATTATGATATAGAGATCGACGAGGAGCTGAGTCCCTATCTGATGCATAAAGGTTCCATTGCTGTGGACGGTACAAGCCTCACCATCTTTGGTGTGGAAGGCAATGTGTTCACTATTTCCTTGATTCCCCATACGGTGGTGGAAACCATCTTAGGTGAGAAGGGACAAGGAGATATTGTCAATATAGAATGTGACATGCTGGCAAAATATGTTCGCAATATGATAATCGGGGAATCCGGGCAGGATAAAAAAGATATCAGCCGTGATTTCCTGCAGAATAACGGATTCATGTAAAAGGAGGAAACGGAATGTTTCATACAATCGAGCAAGCTGTCGAAGAGCTGAAAAAAGGAAAGCCGATTATCGTGGTGGACGATCAGGACCGGGAAAATGAGGGCGACTTGGTCGCACTGTCCGAATTGGCGACACCGGAAGTGATCAACTTTATGATTACCCATGCAAAAGGACTTGTATGTACGCCGGTCCAGAAACAATTGGCGGAAGCACTAAATTTTCCGATGATGACCGATCAGAGTACAGATCCATTGGGGACAGCATTCACCGTTTCCATCGACCACAAGGATACGACGACGGGAATCAGTGCAGCAGAACGGGCGAAGACCATCAAGGCGTTGACAGAGGTCGATACCGTAGCGGAAGATTTCAAACGCCCAGGACATGTTTTTCCATTGATTGCAAAAGAAGGAGGAGTGCTCTCGCGACCAGGGCATACGGAAGCAGCCGTTGATCTTGCGTTGCTGAGCGGTGCATTCCCGTCCGGGATTATCTGCGAGATCATCAAGCAGGATGGAACGATGGCCCGCCGGGACGACCTGGAGGCCATGACAGAAAGATTCGACTTGAAAATGATTACGATTGAAGATTTGATTGCATATCGCAAAAAAGATACAGAATTAAACAGATTGATGGTCAAGGAAGGGAGATAGCAGGGATGACGAAGATGTATGAAGGTAATTTAGTAGGAACAGATCTCAAAATAGGAATTGTTGTAGCAAGGTTCAATGATTTCATTACCGGCAGGCTTCTCGATGGAGCAGTTGATACACTGAAGCGGCATGGGGTGTCCGAGGACAGTATCGAGGTGGCATGGGTTCCCGGCGCTTTTGAAATTCCGCTGGCTGCGCAGAAAATGGCGGCAGGAAATTATGATGCGGTTATTACACTAGGCACGGTGATTCGCGGCTCCACGCCACACTTCGATTATGTCTGCAATGAAGCGGCTAAAGGCGTCTCGCAGGCTTCCAGTCAATCCGGCAAGCCGGTCATCTTCGGCGTCATTACGACCGACACGATCGAGCAGGCCATTGAGCGTGCTGGTACAAAGGCAGGCAACAAAGGGGCGGAAGCTGCTGTTTCAGCGATAGAGATGGCCAATCTCGTCAAACAACTCGAAAACTGATATCACGGCTACGATTCACCGGAAGTGCGGCCTTTGCCAGCAGTTCCGGTTTTTTGATAGCCGTCTTGGCTCGGGACGCATGGGGGGCTGTTTTTGCTCTGGAAAATCAGCATTTGTTAAGCTAAACTAGAAGGTAGGCATGAAACTATCGGAGGGGATCATCATCAATATCAAGCTATTAGCCGTTCAGCTTGCGGTCATTGCGATTGTGTGGTCCGGGATGGCTTTTTTCTATAAAGAGATGTCGAATATGAATCAATTCATCTTCCATCTTGTCACATCCTGGATGTTGTTTCTGATCGTCATGATTGTGAAAGGGCTGATCAAAGAAAGGAAACATCGAAGACAGTAACTGCCATACTTATGTGCGAGGAAGGATTACTATGCTAACGATCGAGAACTTGACGAAATCCTATGGGGAAAAAGTATTGTACCAAGACATTACCTGCACCATCACCGATCGGGAGAGAATCGGTCTGATCGGTGTGAATGGAACGGGCAAATCCACGTTTCTCAAGACCATCGCCGGCTTGGAAACACCGGAGCAGGGAACGATCAAACATCCTAAGGATTATCATATAGAATATCTGGCCCAGGATCCGGTTATGGATACGGACCGAACTGTTTTAGAGCAAATCTACTATGGGGATGCGGAGATCATGCGGGTGATGCGTGACTATGAACAGGCTCTTTCCCGGCTGAATGAGCATCCTGAAAATGCTGATGCCCAGAACGCGGTGATGGACATGCAGCAGCAGATGGATGAATACGACGCTTGGGAGGCCAATACAGCAGCCAAAACAGTGCTTACTAAGTTGGGAATCACCGACTTTCATAAGAAGGTGACCGATTTATCCGGTGGACAGAAAAAGCGGGTAGCCATTGCCAAGGCACTGATCCAGCCGGCGGATCTGCTCATTTTGGATGAACCGACCAACCATTTGGACAATGAAACAGTTGAATGGTTGGAGAAATATCTGGAGTCCTATAAAGGTTCCTTGCTGTTGGTCACCCACGACAGATACTTCCTGAACCGTGTGACCAACCGGATCTATGAACTCGATAAAGGTAACCTTTATATTTATGAGGGTAATTACGAAGTTTTTCTTGAGAAGAAAGCAGAACGGGAAGCACTGGAACGGAGCTATGAACAGAAGCATCAGAATACATTGAGGCGTGAGCTTGCCTGGCTGAAGCGGGGTGCGAAGGCAAGATCGACCAAGCAGAGGGCCAGGGTGGAACGGGTACATGAAATGAAGGAAAAGACCTTCGATACGAAGAAGGAGAACTTGGAATTTCAAGTGGGCTCCACCAGACTCGGGAAAAAAGTCATGGAATTGAAGGATATCGAAAAGAGCTACGGGGATCAGAGGATACTGAGGGATTTCAGCCGGCTGATCGTTCCCGGAGATCGTATCGGTATCATCGGGCCCAATGGCACCGGAAAGACCACCTTGCTGAATATGATGGCAGGCCGGATCCAACCGGATCATGGGGAAATTGAGACAGGGGAAACGGTCAAAATCGGCTATTATACCCAAGGTGAAGAAGAACTCGATGGCGACCAGCGGATCATTGAATATATCAAAGAAGTTGCTGAAGTCATCCATACGAAAGACGGCGAAGTGATCACTGCCGAACAGATGCTGGAGCGATTCCTGTTTTCACGGCCGGATCAGTGGACATATATCCATAGGCTGTCAGGTGGGGAAAGACGCAGATTATACCTTTTGAAAGTGTTGATGTGTGAACCGAATGTCCTGTTCCTTGATGAGCCTACCAATGACCTGGATACCCAGACACTCGGAGTACTTGAGGAATACTTGGACAATTTTCCTGGCGTCGTCATCACCGTTTCGCACGATCGCTATTTCCTGGATCGTGTCGTAGATCAGCTGATTGTATTTGAAGGGAACGGCCATACGAGGAGCTTTTACGGGAACTACACGGATTACTTGGAAGAAACCAAGCAGAAAGTGGAGGTGCCGAAAAGAGAGGGAAAATCTGCTCCCAGAACAGAAAAGCCGAAGAAAAAGAAGCTCTCCTATCATGAGAAAAAGGAATGGGAAACCATTGAGGATGACATCATGGAACTCGAGGGCAGGATCGAGGAATTGCAGACAGAAGTAGTGGAAGCAGGGAGCAATTCACAGAAAGTCCAAGAACTTTTTGCGGAACAGCAGAAGACCGAAGCAGAACTCGAAGCAAAAATGGAACGCTGGGAAGAACTTTCCCTTCAAGTAGAGGAATTGAATAATGGAACGGAAAAGTAAGGCCTCCTTCGAGGGCCTTATTTTTATGGATAGCTGCAGTGACATAGGCTCTAAGCGAGCGTGTCCGATGGTATGACAGCTTGGTTGTGATGCACCTTTACGCTTTGGAGTGGCAGTGTTTTACAATGGGGAAAAAGAAGAGTACAATATGTTTGGATTTCCGTCGATAAACGAGGGTTTTATTTGCATAAATGATAAATAATACACATATACTGGGAAATTTTACAGACACTATGACATAAAGGGATGAGTTGATGCAGCAAGTATTTAATGAGGTCATCCAATTCCGTGGGAGCCACTACGACTTCGGCTTGATGCAGGGGGAGCGTCTTAAGGATTCCCATACGATAAGGAACCGAAAAAAAGAATGGAAGATCAGAAGGCCGCGTTTCCAGATCGATGTGCAGGATACGAAACAGGCCATCACAGCCTATGCTCCAGGAGTATGGGAGGAACTGCTCGGTATCAGGGATGCGTTGGAATGGAAGATGACAGATGTGCTGCAGGAATTTGGCGGATACCGGCTGGAATATAAGAAGAGCGGCTGTTCCATTTATACAGGCACTGATTACATGATCCGCAATTATGATTATCATCCAAAGACATATGATGGCTGCTATACAATCTATCAGCCGGATGACCAGGGTTACGCTATCATCGGTCCATCCCAGCGAACGACAGGGCGGATGGATGGGATGAACGAGAAAGGCCTTGCACTCGGCTATAACTTCATGCACCGCAAAAAGCCGGGCGATGGCTTCATCTGCAATATGATCGGGCGCATGGTGCTGGAAACATGTGCAAATGTAGACGAGGCCGTATCTATGCTGAAGGATATCCCGCACCGTCATTCATTCAGCTATATCGTGTTGGATAGGAGTGGCGTCACCTATGTGGTGGAAGCAACGCCAAGAAGTGTGGTTGTCCGGGAGTCCAATGTCTGCACCAACCATTTTGAAATGCTAGAAGATGAAAACCGCCATCATCTCCATGATTCTTATAAGCGGATGAATGCCATCAATCAGCGACAGAAGATAGACATGGGTGCAGAAGAAGCATTCCAGATGCTGAATGATCGGAGCGGTGGGGTGTTTTCTGAAAAGTACAAGGCATGGGCCGGCACGATTCATACCTCTGCCTATCTCCCGAAACAGAATCAGGCTTGGTTTGCATTGGGGGGAGACCAGACACCATATTTATTCGATTTCCACAAATGGCTGGAAGGAGAAGATTTGGATCTGCAGCAGCTTCACGGCCAACTTGATACGGACATCCAGTTTGTCCATTCAGACTGGAAGAAGAGCTGACCATTGATTTTCATGTTTGAACATCCATGGATTCAGGGAATTTACAAGAAGGCTTTTCATTTCATAAAATATGGTTATAATTAAGGACAGAACAATTTAGGAGGTAACGTCACATGAAGCTATACCAAGTGAGGAAAGGGCAACTCGTTTTTTATAACAATGAACTGCATAAAGTATATGCTGTTAAGCCGGTATTCAAAAAATCCATCCATTTATACCGTCTGAAAGATATGCAGCAGATTCTGACAAGAGCCAGTGAAATCGAGCTGATCCGCCCACAACATAATGATACATTCATCTTTTATGGTAAACGATACACAATTGATAAAGATAAGCGCCCGGAGCCAGGCGATTATATCTTGATTACAAAACCTGCCCCAGACTTTCTTGATCATTATTCCCTTAATGAAATCGAAAAAGTGGAGACCGTGGAGGATGGAAATGTCACCACCACACGGGATAACGGGGTAAAACACCATGAGTATGTCGTACTGGTGCCAGGTAAGACCGATGCAAGCCGGGAAATTGCCTATTATGATAAGAGCAGAGTTCCTGAATCCCAGCAAATCGAGGATGAGTCAATCTCTTACCTATCCGAGAAGGATGAGTCACTGAAGCCTGTCGTTGGCGATATTTACGTGGATGTCCGTCAGAAAACGAAAGCAATGGTAGTCGCCATGACAGAGGATGAAGTCGTCTTCGGCCATGGGGTGCGTGTCCATGTGGCAGAACTCCTGGATGAAAACAACTTTGAACTTGTCTACCGGTTTGAGGAAGACCTGTAGGGTGGAAATTTTAATAGCGGCAGCTGGTGAGTAGCCGTAGATAACTGTGCATTCGATGTGGATGTGCAGTTTTTTTATGGGAGAGAGCAGGGGAATCGGCAGGAGAAGCGCGAAATCAGCAGGAGGCGCGTGGAATCGGCAGGAGGCGCGTGATATCGGCAGGAGCGCGTCGGTATCAGCAGGACGCTCGCGGAATCAGCGGGAGCGGGGCGATATCAGCGGGAGGTGGGTGGAATCAGCAGGAGGCGCGTGGAATCAGCAGGAGCGGCGCGATATCAGCGGGAGGTGTGTGGAATCAGCAGGAGCAGGGGGATATCGGCAGGAGGCACGCGGAATCAGCAGGAGCGGCGCGATATCAGCGGGAGGTGTGTGGAATCAGCAGGAGCGGCGCGATATCAGCGGGAGGCGTGTGGAATCAGCAGGAGCGCATCGATATCGGCAGGAGGCGCGCGGAATCAGCAGGAGTGCGTCGATATCAGCGGGAGCGGGGCGATATCGGCAGGAGGCGCGTGGAATCGGCGGGACGCTCGCGATATCCGCAGGAGAAGCGCGAAATCAGCAGGAGCGCGTCTATATCGCTAGGAGGCGCGTGGAATCGGCAGGAGGCGCGCGGAATCAGCAGGAGCGCGTCGGTATCAGCAGGAGGCACGCGGAATCAGCGGGAGCGGGGCGATATCAGCGGGAGGCGCGTGGAATCAGCAGGAGCACATCGATATCGGCAGGACGCTCACGATATCCGCAATTGCTCAGCTTCATTCGGAACTATACACATATAAAAAGCTGCCGGAGTCATTCCGGCAGCTTTTTTCAGGACAATTGCTGATTGGCTTTATAACCCAGGATGTTGATGGGGTCTTTGGGGGAAGAGTAGGGCGGGGCATACCCGAGTTCCACTTCTTCCAGGTCGGCAACTGTCATTTTGCCTCGGATGGCGGTTGCCAATACACCAAGCCGTTTATCGGCACCGTCAAATCCGATCACGTCGCAGCCATAAATGGTTCCTTTTTCTGCATCAAAGACGATTTTCAACCACAGCTTTTCTGAGCCGGGATAGTACTTGGCATGCGAATAAGTTTCCAAGAAGGCTTCCTTATAGGAAATTCCGGCATCCTCCAGGGTGGCCTTGTTATGGCCGGTCGATCCGATGGTCAAGTCGAACAGCTTAAAGATGGAGGTGCCGATGATTCCATGGTTCTCCACTTTTTCCCCAGCCAGGTGGCTGGCGATCAAATAGGCCTGCCGGTGTGCAGGCCAGGCAAGTGCTACATGCCTCGGTTCGCCGGTGAAGAAATCCTTGGTTTCCACAGCATCTCCGAGTGCGTAAATGTCAGGGTCATTGGTTTGCATATCGTTGTTGACCTCTATTGCTCCGCTCCTGCCCAATTTCAGGGAGGCTGATTCGGCGAGATCGGTATTTGGTTTGACCCCGGTTGCCATCAGGGTCATATCTGCCTGCAATGTACTTCCACTGCTCAGATGGACGGTCTTTCCATTATTAGAGTAACCTTCCAAGCCATCATCCAGAATCAGTTCGATCCCCTTCTCCCGAAGATGTTCATGGATTACTTCTGCAATTTCTTTGTCAACGACCTTCATGACTTGCGAAGACCGGTCGATCACGGTACAGGCAATTCCCCGTTCGTGCAGATTTTCTGCCATCTCCAGACCGATGAATCCACCGCCGATGATCGCCGCTTTTTTGGGCTGGTTCTGCTCGATGTAGTTGTTTATTTTCTCCATATCCGGAATCGTACGAAGCGTGAAAATGCACGCCTCATTACGGCCATCCACATCAGGGACGATGGGGGAAGCACCAGGAGAAATGATCAGCTTGTCATAGCTCACTTCCTGTTCCCCGGATTCATTCTGGCATATCACTTTTTTATCTTTCCGGTTGATGGAGATAACCTCTGTACCTGTGCGGACATCCACGTTATATTTTTCGCGGAAGCGGTCCACCGATACAAGAATATCTTCCTTGTCTTTGATGACGCCTCCGAGGTAGTAAGGCATTCCACAGTTCGAGAATGCGATATGCTCACCTTTTTCAAAAATGATGATGTCTGCGTCTTTATCATTCCGTCGGATTTGGGCGGAAACGGTAGCTCCCCCGCCGACACCGCCGACGACAACAATCTTTTGTGCCATTCATTCCACTCCTCACTAGCCTATTGGTATTATTATTACCTAAATCAGGCCGACTGAACCTAGGAATACAATAATGATGGTCACCGGAACGACCCAGCGCATGAGCTGGAACCATGCCTGATAGACGCCTGAGTTCAAACCGGTGCTATAGTTGAACTCCTGTCGAATAAGGCTTTTGTCCATTTTAAAACCGATGAACAGAGCGATGAACAAGCATCCTGCAGGGAGCATGATATTGCTTACCAGAAAATCGGTCGCATCAAAGACGGTCAGGCCGAAGATGTGGAAATCCGCCAGTGTGCTCGATGAAAGGGCGGCAGGTATACCGGCGATGAATACAATCGCTCCAGCAGTTGCTGCCACTTTCTTCCGGGAGCGTTCCTTCTTCTCGGTAAATGCCGATGTAATGATTTCCAGCATGCTGAATGATGAAGTCAGTACGGCGAACAGGAAGAGCAATAAGAACAAGCTCAGGAACAGTTCACCGAACGGCATCTGGCTGAAAGCTTCCGGGAGCACCATGAATAGCAGTCCTGGTCCTTCTGCGGGCTCCAGCCCAAAGGCGAAGACCACCGGGAAGATGGCCAGGCCAGCCAGCAAGGATACAAAGATATTCATGATGGATACGGAGCCGGCGGACATCGGCAGGCTCACATCTTTTCCGAGATAAGAGCTGTAGGTCACCATTACGGAAATTCCCACGGCCAAGGAAAAGAATGACTGGCCGAGTGCATAGAGAATATTTTCCCCTGTCAGTGCGGTGAAGTCCGGCTCAAGGAAAAAGCGGATGCCGTCCATGGCTCCTTCAAAGGTGATGGAGCGTAGGACAAGGATAATGAAAAAGACAAATAACAGCGGCATCAGGATTTTACTTGATTTTTCAATGCCGTCCTTGATGCCGAATGAGACGACGATGATATTGATGAGCATAAAGAATGCCAGTCCAGCGATGGTGATCAGCGGATTTCCGGTAATGTCGGCGAATAACTGTTCATAATTGGCTCCGCTTGTGATGATTCCGCCGAAGATCGAGACAAGGCTGTAGATCAGTACCCAGCCGCCGACGACACTATAAAAGGACATCAATAGGAAAGCGCCTACGACACCCCAATGTCCGATGAAGGACCAAGGTGTTTTAGGAGCCAGTTTTTGATAAGCGCTGACGGCTTCTTTTTCAGCGCCTCTTCCGATGATGAATTCTGCGATGAGGATGGGCAGTCCGATCAGAATGGTGAATGCGATGAAGACGAGGAAGAAAGCCCCACCGCCGTTCATCCCTGTCATGTAGGGGAATTTCCAAATTGCCCCGAGGCCGATCGCTGCTCCAGCCGAGGAGAGGATGAACCCGAGCTTGGACGCCCATTGGTCTGTTTTGTTGCGCATGGTATGATTTCCTTTCTTTGCTGTGGGTTATGTGCCATGTAGTAGTTTTTCTGAATGAATGCTGTGTCTCCCTTGGATGAACGGCCTTTCCTGTTCACTGGGTGAAAAGCCGCTGTTGTATTGCAGGCTGGGCCGATGCGACTGATGCATAAAACAGAAGCATAGCCCAGCGATTGGGCAAATTTCCATTGTGGCAGGTGAATGCTACTCAATGCTGCTTAGGCGGACACCATATATACGTTACGCGTTTCGCGAGCATTTTTCAAATTCTATTTTTCTTTCAGGAAAAAGTCAAGTGCTACAGCCGTGTGCGGATGCTCCATAGTTCAGGAAAAAATTGGTGATCCAGCACCTTTTTCAGATAGCCGACACCCGAAGAGCCGCCAGTTCCTTTCTTATGGCCGATGATACGTTCCACGGTCTTCATGTGGCGGAACCGCCATTGCTGGAACCAGTCTTCCAGATCCACCAGCTTCTCGCCAAGCTGGTAGAGGTCCCAATAGCGGTCCACATCTTGGTATACCGTAAGCCAGGCGTCCTCGACACTTTCATTCGGTATATAGGTCTTGGAAAAGTCACGTTTCAGCACGGTCTGATCAATTGGCAGACCTTGCCGTGCAAGTGCTTGGATGGCTACATCATAGAGGCCGGGGGACCGGTATGCTTCCTCCAGTATGGCATGGAGTTCGGGATCTTTTTCGTAAATCTTGAGAATATGCGGTGTTTTATAGCCGAGGACGAATTCGACCAGCCGGTACTGGTAGGACTGGAACCCCGAGGCATTCCCCAAGCTGTCCCGGAACTCCATGTATTCGGCAGGTGTCAGGGTGGACAGGACGTCCCATGCCTGGATGATCTGTGTCTGCGTACGGGAGACCCGTGCAAGCATCTTGAATGATGCCTGCAATTCATCCTGCTTGATGGCTTTGATGGCCCCTTCGATCTCATGGATGATCAGCTTGAGCCATAATTCACTGACCTGATGGATCACGATGAACAGCATTTCATCGTGGTGGCCGGACAGCCGCTTTTGACTCGATAGGAGTTGATCCAATTGCAGATAATCCCCATAGGTCATTTTTTCTTTGAAATCTGTGTGGATGTCTGTCTCCATTTCAAATCTTTTATCAGAGGGGCGCTCGGACATGCTAATCCTCCTCTCCGGGAATCGGACGGAGTACCGCACGGACCGGGCTTCCATCGGCACCATGGATGGCCAGTGGCACGGCAATCAGTTCATAGATCCCCGGACGTACCTGATCGAGCATCAGATTCTCCAGGATATTGATGCCATTCCGGTATAGGGCATGATGGGTATCGAGATCTTTGCTGTCGGCTGGGTCCACACTTGGAATATCCACGCCGAGGAGATCCACCCCCTGTTCTTTCAGGAAAGGGGCGATGTCAGGATCCAATGCCGGCATATGATCTGGAAAACGTTTTGGGTTGTTGGGCAGGGATGTATGCAGCAGGACGCGGCTGATTCCTTTGCCTGTAATCTCCTCCAAGTCTGCGGCTGTTATCGGGTTGGAATTGCTGACATCCACGACAAGCGCTTTTCCGATATAGCGATTGAGATCCATTTGGTCGATCGTCTGCCCATCCTCATCATAATGGAAGGGAGCATCGGCATGGGTTCCTGTGTGGAGGCTCGCAGTCATCTGTCCGACGTTGACACTGCCGGTCTCCTCTTTCTTATAGGTCAGTTCGAAGGAGAAGGGGGCATCCCCAGGGAAACTGGCCATGTCATTGGTCAATGGCTGAGATATATCAATCCACTTCGTCATCAGGCAATCACTCCTCGTTCATTGTCATATTGCTCATAATCTTTGTCATCCATGATGGTTCTCAATAGATCCACGGTTTTCCATACTTCTTCAAACGTGTTGTACAGGGCGACTGGGGCAAGCCGAATGCCGTTCGGTGTCCGGAAATCGGGCACCACGCCTTTCGCTTTCAATGCTTTGCAGATGGCTGCTGCCTGGGGGTGCTCGAGAAAAACATGCCCGCCTCTCTCGTTCTCCTCCCTCGAGTTGGCAATCGTGAAACCATGCCCTTTCAGCCTGTTCTCAATCAGTTGCATCAGATAGTCCGTCAAACGGAGGGATTTCCCCCGGATCCGCTCGATGCCCGCTTCACTCAGCATCTCCAGTGAACCTAGCAGTGGTGCAGCACTCAGGACATGTGGGGTGCCGATCTGATAAGCCCCTGCATCTTCAGCGGGGGAGAGTGTGTGTTCCATATCGAATTGCTTTTCTTTCGAAGAACTGAACCACCCGGCGAGACCCGGTTCTTTGCCGAAGTGCTTCTCATTCACATATAACCCAGCGACACTGCCCGGTCCTCCATTCAAATGCTTATAGGTGCACCAGAAAGCGAAATCAGCTCCCCAATCGGACAATTGATGGGGAACAGATCCGATGGAATGGCAGAGGTCAAAACCGATCGGGATGCCTCGTTTTTGTGCCTCCTTCGCCAATGCTTCCATATCGAGAATCTGTCCGCTCCGGTAAAGGACACCGGGGAGGACGATCAGGGCGATATCCTCTGTCATTGCTTCTATTATATCGGAAGTCTCCAGGGTGTTTCCATTCCTGCTTTTTACCTGCACAAGGTGCTCCTCCGGGTCCAAACCATGCAGCTTGATCTGACTCTTCAGTGCATAGATGTCGGAGGGGAAGTTCAACTCATCGGCAAGAATCTTCGTCCGCTTGCCATCTGGTCGATAGAAACTTGCTGCAAGTTGATGAAGATTGATGGTGGTGGAACCGGTGATGATGGTTTCCTCCGGCTTGGCACCAATCAAGGGAGCTGTAAATTGACCGAGTTTTTCCGATAAATAGAACCATGGATGTTCCCCTTCTGTCCACCCGTCGATGGCATGGTTCTTCCAGGAGTCCAGCAGGCTGATGACAGAAGCCTCTGCCCGTTTGGACAACAGGCCAAGCGAGTTCCCATCGAAATAGATTTTCTCTTCATCTATATAAAACTCATTCCGGAAGTCTTTGAGCTCATCGTTTTCATCCAACTGCCTTGCATAGGAACGGTCGAAACTCATAGATACACCTCTATTAAAAATATTTGTTGTCTAACATTCTAACAAATTCATGTCCTGTTTCCGTATAAATGGCAAAGTTTCTAAATAAAATGGAACAGCAGGGTTCTGTTGACCCGGTAATAGACAAGATTGATATGAAATGAACTGGAGGAGGTTATGGGATGGCCTTTATCTCCCGGCGCGTAGCCAGTCTGCCGGCCTACCTGTTTTCTGAGTTTGCCAGGAAGAAAAAAGAGCTTCAGGACAA
The DNA here is from genome assembly GCF_042643145.1 of Virgibacillus xinjiangensis. Taxonomy (NCBI): domain Bacteria; kingdom Bacillati; phylum Bacillota; class Bacilli; order Caryophanales; family Bacillaceae; genus Virgibacillus; species Virgibacillus xinjiangensis. Next base: position 22,084 of record NZ_JBHRSA010000047.1, on the reverse strand, counting down.
GGGGCACGATATCATCGACCTGGGCATCGGGGCTCCGGATTTGGCTCCGCCCGTATTCATCCGTGAAAGGTTGATAGAAGAGCTGCAACATCCGGAAAACCACCGTTATTCGCCCTATAGTGGCTGTAAGGAATTCAAGGAGGCGGTTGCATCTTTTTATGAACGCCATTACCAAGTGGAATTGGATCCGGAAAAAGAGGTTCTGGCCTTGATTGGTTCCAAAGAAGGCATCGCCCATGTGATGCAGGCTGTCATTGACCCGGGGGAGAAGGTGATTGTTCCGGACCCTGGCTACCCTGTCTATGCCAAGGGCATCCATCTGGCTGGCGGAAAAGCGGTCTGTCTGCCGCTGGATTCCCGTCGTGGCTATATCCCTTGTTTTGACCGGATTGCCCCTGGAGACGCAGAGCGATCTAAATTGATGCTGCTCAACTATCCGGGCAACCCTACGGCTGCTACCGTCGAATACGATATATTCAAGCAGGCGATCACCTATGCAGAAAAACATGATCTTGCTGTAGTGAATGATGCGGCCTATGATCTTGTAACCTTCGGAGACTATCAAGCACCGAGCATTCTCCAGGTGCCCGGGTCAAAGGAGAGGGCGGTCGAATTCGGTTCCCTGTCCAAAAGCTTCAGCATGGCCGGCTGGAGAATCGGCTATGCGGTGGGGAACAGGGAAATCATCGAAGGGCTTTCCACCTTGAAGAGCAATATGGATACATCCCAGTTCCTGCCTATCCAAAAAGCTGCGGCTGAGGCGCTGAATGGTGGCTTGGAAAGTGTAGAGGAAAATAATCGGATGTATGAAAGACGGATGGAAACAATGCATGCAGGATTACAAGAAATCGGCATAAAAGCAGAAAAACCGCGGGGGACGTTATTCCTATGGGCAGAGGTGCCAGAGGGATGCGGATCCCAAGCGTTTGCAGATATGCTGTTGGAAGAAATAGGTGTGCTCGTCACTCCGGGCTCTGCCTTTGGGAAGGAAGGTGAGGGTTATTTCCGGATTGCATTGACAGTGCCGGTGGAACGGCTGAATGAAGTCATTCGCAGGTGGAAGAAACTCGGAACGGGAGGGGACTGATGGATGAAAAAGGAGGAAGATGGGAGCAGGATGTCGGCTGCACGGGCGCTAGTCGCCTGTATGGAAATAGAAGGGATCGACAGGGTGTTCTGTGTGCCGGGAGAGAGCTATCTGCCGATATTGGATGTATTGCATGATGAACCGGATATCGAAGTCGTTTCGGCGAGACAGGAGGGCGGCGCCGCATTCATGGCGGAGGCCTACGCCAAATCATCTGGAAAACCGGGAGTGGTATTCGCCACAAGGGCAGTCGGAGCGGCGAATGCCTCTATTGGCATCCATACAGCCTTCCAGGATTCGACTCCGCTTGTGGTGTTTCTCGGCCAAGTCCATCGCGGATTCAAGGGCAGGGAAGGATTCCAGGAAGCAGACCTTGGGCGTTATCTGGAAGAGTTCACGAAATGGTCGGCAGAAGTCGATGATCCGGCCCGCATGCCGGAAGTTGTCCAGCGCGCGTTCCGGGTGGCCCAGACGGGAAGACCCGGCCCTGTAGCTGTTTCACTGCCGGAGGATGTCCTGCCACTGGTGAGAGAGATGTATTTCGGTCCGAAAGTCCACCGCCCAAGCCCTGTACCGTCAGATGAAGAAACTCGGATGGTGGGAGACATCCTTGCTGATCTGAAAAAGCCGGTGATCATAGCCGGTGGAGGGATCAAGGCAGCAGGGGCAGAAGAATTGCTGGTCCGTTTTGCAGAGGCCTTCCAGATCCCGGTGGTGACGGCTTTTCGCCGGCATGATGTTTTTCCAAATGACCATCCGTATTATGCCGGCCATTTAGGCCTTGGAACGGCTCGGGAGATTCTTACGACTGTAAGGGATGCGGATGGTGTCCTGGCGTTCGGCACCAGGCTGTCAGAAGTGACCACACAGGATTATACCCTGCCACACAAAGGGCAAAAGCTGGTGCATGTCGATATCAGCGAGGAAACGATCGGGAAGGTTTTCCCGCCGGACCTCGGCATCGTTGCGGATATGAAAGAAGCACTCGGAAAATTCCTGGCGATCACGGGGGAACCTGTCTCGCCACAATGGGTGGAGGAACGGGGGCGCGCCTACCAGAATTTCAGCAGTCTAAAACCGCAGCAAGGGGATCCCATGAACAAACGGGTGATAGCCATTTTGGCAGAACAGCTGCCGGAAGATGCGATATTGACCACGGATGCCGGGAATTTCGCCGGCTGGCTCCATGCTTTCTATCCGTTCCGGCAAAAGCACAGTTTTGTCGGCCCTACTTCAGGAGCGATGGGATACGGCATGCCGGCAGCCCTTGGGGCAAAGCTTGCTTTCCCGGAAAAGACGGTGGTCTCCCTTTCCGGTGATGGCGGCTTCATGATGACCGGACAGGAATTGGAGACTGCTGTCCGCTATGATATTCCTGTCATAAGTCTCGTTTTCAATAATATGATGTATGGTACCATCCGGATGCACCAGGAAATTCACTATCCGGGGAAGGTGATCGGTACCGACCTCGGGCAGATATCCTTTACAGATTATGCCAAAAGCCTTGGTGCGGACGGATACACAACCGGAACGGAGGCGGAATTTTCGTCCGCCTTGGTACAGGCACTGCGCAATGGGCGTCCGGCTTTGATCGAAATAAAGACAGATAAGGAACGGATATCCGTTTCTTCGACCATCAGTCAGTTGCGCAATCGCAATGGATGAATATAGGGGAGGTATGGAAATGGGAGCAATAGCATTGGAGACCGATAGACTGGCCAATTTTATCAATGGGGAATGGCAAGAGGTCCAGCAGAAGACAGCGGTGGTCAATCCGGCAACAGGGGAAGAAATCGTCCAGGTGCCCCTCTCTGATCGGGCCGCCGTGGTGGAAGCGGTGCGGGCTGCGAAAAAGGCGCAGAAAGAATGGACCCTTGTGCCGGCCCCTCAGCGGGCGGAGGTGCTTTATCAAGTCGGGTATCTGATGAAAGAACGGAAGGAACGGCTTTCCCGACTCTTGACCATGGAAAACGGCAAGGTGCTCGAGGAGGCGCGTGGCGAGGTGCAGGAAGGAATTGATATGGCCTTCTATATGGCAGGCGAGGGCCGGCGGTTGTTCGGACATACTACCCCTGCCGAACTCAAGGATAAATTTGCGATGAGCCAGCGGGCACCCGTGGGAGTTGTCGGCATCATCACGCCATGGAATTTTCCAATCGCCATTGCCACATGGAAGTCGTTTCCGGCAATAGTCGCAGGGAATGCCGTCATTTGGAAGCCGGCAACAGAGACACCGATCATGGCTTATGAACTGGCAAAAATTTTCGAAGAGGCAGGTCTTCCGAAGGGGATCGTCAACGTCGTATTCGGCAAAGGTTCGGTTGTCGGGGATGCGATGGTCCACCATCCAGATATCCGGGTGATCTCCTTCACCGGCTCCAATGAGACGGGCAGGAATATTGCTGGGGAATGCGGCCGACAGCTGAAGAAAGTCTCTCTCGAGATGGGCGGAAAGAATGCAGTGATCGTCATGGATGATGCCGATCTGGACTTGGCGGTCGACGGCATCCTGTGGAGCGCCTTCGGTACGAGCGGACAGCGCTGTACGGCTTGCAGTCGGGTGATTGTTCATGAAAAGGTGAAAAAAGATCTGGAACAGCGCCTGTTGGCGAAAATGAAAACACTCACGATTGGTGACGGGCTGGATGAGGCGAACAAAGTAGGGCCGATCATCAATCAGGCGGGACTGGAAAAGATTGCGAGTTATATCGATATAGGGAAAAAGGAAGGCGCCAAGCTGCTGGCAGGCGGCCACTCACTGGAATCGGAGGCATCTCAGGGCGGATATTATTTTGCCCCGACTTTATTCACTGATGCCACGCCGGATATGCGTATATCTACCGAAGAGATATTCGGACCAGTGGTGTCGCTGATTCCTGTGAAAAGTCTGGAAGAGGCAATAGAAGCCAACAATCGGGTAGAGTATGGTCTTTCCAGCTCGATTTTCACTAGGGATGTGAACCGGGTCTTCCAGGCTCAGCGCGATTTGGATACGGGTATTGTCTATGTCAATGCCGGAACGACCGGAGCGGAGATCCATCTTCCATTCGGAGGAACAAAGGGAACTGGCAACGGCCATCGTGACTCAGGCGTCCAGGCACTCGATGTATTCACGGAATGGAAAGCCGTCTATGTGGATTACAGTGGGAAACTGCAACGTGCGCAGATTGATGTGGAATAGGGAGCACTCCAGCAAAGTCATTAAGGGGGGAATCGGATGAAAATAGGTGTCTTGGGTTCCGGTTTGATGGGCAAAGAAGCGGCAAGAGACTTGGCGGCAAGTCCCGGTGTGAAAACAGTGGGGCTGGCGGATATTGATCCGGAGCGTTCCCGGCAGGTCGTCCAGCAGTTGGGCTCTCCCAAGCTGAAGGCATACCAAGTTGATGCTTCCAATGAAGCGGAACTGGCGGCTTTCATGAAAAAATTCGACTGTATCATCAATGCCTTGTTCTATTCATTCAATGAAGTGGTGGCAAAGACTGCCATCCGGACAGGGGTCCATTCCATCGATCTGGGAGGCCATATCGGCCATATGACGGATAAGGTGCTGGCCCAGCATGAGAATGCCAAAAGGAATGGGGTCACTTTAATTCCGGATTTGGGCGTAGCACCGGGAATGATCAATATCCTGTCCGGTTTCGGTGCAGGAAAACTGGATAAGCTCTCATCCATCCGGCTGTTTGTCGGCGGGATTCCAGTGAAGCCGGAACCGCCGCTCGAATATAATCATGTGTTCTCGATGGAAGGGGTATTTGATCATTATACCGATCCGTCGTTGATCATCCGTAACGGCATGAAACAGGAAATCCCTTCCCTCTCTGAGGTGGAACGTGTGCATTTTGAACATTTCGGTCCCCTGGAGGCTTTCCATACATCGGGGGGAACTTCCACATTGTCACTATCTTATCCGGAGCTGGAAACCTTGGAATATAAGACGATCCGCTACCCAGGACATGCGGAGAAATTCCAGCTGCTGGTGGACTTGAATTTGACACGGATGGATTATCAAGTGGAAGTGGAAGGCAGGAGCATCAACCCAAGGCAGGTGCTGCTCAAAGTGCTGGATCCGATTGTGGATTTGAAGGGGAAGAGGGATGCTGTCCTGCTCCGGGTGCTGGTTGGCGGTGAACAGAATGGTTCTTCTGTCGTCCACCAGTATGAGATGACGACCTACAGGGATCCGGAGACCAATGTGACCGCTATGGCTAGGGCCACGGCAAATACGGTTTCCGTCGTCGCCCAGATGATTGCTTCAGGCACCATTCGAATGCGTGGCGTCTATCCACCGGAGAAAATCGTCCCCGGTGCCGACTATATCAAAGAAATGGCAAAACGGGGAGTGGAAATAAACGAATGTACCCTGCATGAGGAAGATAAATAAATGGAGGAAGGGCCGCCAATCTGTAGCGGTCCGCTTTTTTATTTTGGGGCTTTAACAGGAGGAGGCAGACTCACTGGTCAATCAGACTGTTTTCGTTAAGGGGTGGGGACTTCTGGTATAATACAGATAAAGATAGGGGAAGGGAAGGGGTAAAATGAATACAGTTTTTATTGCCGGACACTCCAGGCTGCCCGCCGGAATGGCCGCACAGAGCATGTATGAAACATTGACCATCACCGCAGAGATTGACAAGAAATACGCCGTGATTGTTGCAGCCAACTGCACACTGGCTACGGAGCATGGCAGGCAGTTCATTGAACATCTACTGCGTGGCTACAGTCTGCAGGATGGGATTGAGGCGCCGGTGGAAGCTGTGAAAGCCCATTATCGCGGGAAAGCCGGAAATGCGTTGGTTTCCGCGCTGAAGGATTTATATAAACAATATACCAGCTATAAAGAAGGAACGGTCTGATACATAAAACCGCTTGGGATAACTCCATCCCAAGCGGTTTCTGCTGTTCTTCCATGAGGAACCGGTCTCCAGCGTGCAACAGACCAACTACTTTACCAGCTCGCGTTCCCAGGCAGGGAGCATTTTATTGAGCGGCTTATCTTCCCGGTAACCGAGTACATATTCAGCCTGCATGACAGTGTGGATTTCACGGGTTCCTTCGTAGATGACTGGTGCTTTGGAATTCCTCAGGTAACGTTCTACCGGATATTCATCCGAGAATCCATAGGCGCCGTGCACTTGGACAGCATCATCTGCTGCTTTATTGGCGAAGTCGCATGCCTGCCATTTGGCGAGTGACGTTTCTCTTGTATTCCGTTTCCCTTGGTTTTTCAATTCGCCGGCACGATAGACGAGCAGACGGCTCATCTGCAGCCCAGCTTCCATATTGGCTATCATCTGTTGGACCAGTTGGTGTTTGCCGATCTCTTTGCCGAATGTCTTGCGCTCGTGGCAGTATTTCACACTGGCTTCCAGACAGGCGATGATCTGGCCGACAGCTCCGGCAGCTACAGTGAAACGGCCATTATCCAGGGCGGACATGGAAATCTTGAACCCTTCTCCTTCTTCGCCGAGCAGGTTCTCCTTCGGCACTTTCACGTTATCAAAGAAGATTTCCCCAGTGTTGCCGGACCGGATACCGAGCTTCCCTTTGATGGCTTTGGAAGAGAATCCTTCCCAATTCCGTTCCACGATAAATGCGGAGATCCCTTTATGGCGTTCCGATTTATCTCCGGTATAGGCGAATACAAGGAAATGATCAGCGATGTCGCAAAGGGAGATCCATGTTTTTTGACCGTTCAAAATATAATGGTCGCCATCTTTTACCGCTGTCGTCTGCATGGATGCTACGTCAGACCCGGCACCCGGCTCCGTCAGACAGAAAGCGCCGATTTTTTCTCCCTTGGCCTGTGGGGTCAGGTACTTCTTTTTCTGCTCTTCATTTCCCCATTGCAGGAGGGTCATGCTGTTCAGCCCAGTATGGACCGATACGGCCGTACGGAAGGCAGTGTCTCCGCGTTCCAGTTCTTCACAGACGATGGCAAGTGAATTATAGTCCATGCCGCTTCCACCGTATTCTTCAGGAATGCATACCCCCATCAACCCTAGTTCTGCGAGTTTCGGCAGGATCGATGAATCGAATTGTCCTTCACGGTCCCACTCTGCGATATATGGCATGATTTCCTTATCGGTAAAATTCCTGACGGTTTGGCGCAGCATTTGCTGTTCTTCGGTAAATTCAAAGTTCATATGGTTCATCTCCTTATTAGTTTTATTCGGTACGGTCAAGGATTTCCTCATTATGCTCACCGGGTTCGGGAGGCGCGTACTGGACATTGACCGGCGTACGCGACAGCTTCAATGGACTGCCGATCATGCGAATGGTGCCTGCGGTCCGATGTTCTGCCTCGATGAACATGTTCCTTGCCTTCAACTGGGGGTCTGTGGCAACCTCATCAACGGTCTGGATCGGACCGCAGGGGATTCCATGCTTTCTGCATTGTTCCAGCCAGTAGTCGGCCGGGTGTTTGCTGAACTCTGCTGCCAGCAGAGGGATCAGATCCTCCCGATGGGCGACACGGGCAGGATTGGTTTGGAACCTTTCATCCTTGCCATATTCCTCTCGTCCCATCAGACGGCATAGTGCCTGGTATTGATGGTCATTTCCTACGGCGATGACCATTTCCTTGTCGCTTGCCTGGAATGTCTGGTAGGGAACGATGTTGGCATGATGGTTTCCGAGTGCTTGCGGTACGTTGCCGGACATCAGATAATTGCTCCCGATATTGACCAGGGAACTTACAGCAGAATCATAAAGGGACAGGTCCAGCTTTTGGCCGCGGCCGGACATCGTACGCTCCAGGAGTGCTCCTTGGATACCGATGCAGGCATATAAGCCGGTAAGTATGTCGGTGATGGCCACCCCGACTTTCTGTGGGCCTGATTCAGAGTCCCCGGTGATGCTCATCAGACCGCTCATCGCCTGGATGATGAAATCATAGCCGGGCATTTGTTTATAGGGGCCAGTTTCTCCGAAGCCGGTTATGGAACAGTAGACGATTCCGGGATTGATTTTTTCCAATGTATCGTAGTCCAAGCCGAATTTTTCCATGGTTCCTGACTTGAAGTTATGGATGATGATATCACTCTCTTGGACCAGTTCCTTGATGGTTTCGACTCCTTCTTTCGTCTTCAGGTCAACCGTGATGCCTTTCTTATTGCGATTGGCGCAGAGGTAGTAGGCGCTCACGTCCTTTTGGAAAGGGGGCCCCCACTTCCGGGTATCGTCACTTCCGCCTGGCGCCTCGACTTTCAGGATTTCCGCCCCAAGATCACCGAGGATCATGGTGCAGTACGGGCCAGCAAGCACACGGGACAGGTCCAGCACTTTGATATGCTCCAACGCACCACTCATCTGCCGGCCTCCTTTCTATAAGATGGGATGAGGCTGTTCTGTCATAAAAAAACCAGCTCCAATGGATTACAGATGGATACTGTAATTCATCATGGAACTGGTTCTTACCTGTTGGGACAATTTCCGGTGTGGAATTGTGAACAGGCTAGGCAGTAGGTTTTGGTTTTGGTTTTAAAAAATGGACCCGAGTGTTCGGATCAATCATGGGAATATACGCGGAGACGCTTTGCCATGATTTAATTATCTTTATTGTACATGAATTCAGAAATATTGTAAACGGTTTCTTGGACTTTTTTTGGAAAAGGTGGGAAGGACGGATTGGAGCAGCTGTCTTTTTCCTATAGAAAACCCTGCTTCCTTATGGAGGCAGGGTTTGAAGGTTGTTTATTTCGCTGCTTTTTCCAGCTTTTCGATCATTTTAAGGGCGCGGCCGGTTCCGATGGCTACCGACTCCAGTGGATTTGGTGCCAGGTGGACAGGCACGCTGATTTCGTTGGAGAGCCAATCCTTCATGCCTTTGAGCAGGGCGCCGCCCCCGGTAAGGACGATACCGTGGTCGACAATATCTCCGCTCAGCTCAGGAGGACAACTTTCCAGTGTGGCACGGATAGTCTCCAACAGCTGTTCCAGTGATTCCCTCAAGGCAGAATGGATTTCTGTAGATGTGATGGAGACTGTCTTCGGCAAGCCTGTGACCATATCACGTCCGCGGATATCCATGGTTTCTTCCTTGTGGTCGGGGAGGGCATTGCCGATCTCCATTTTGATATTCTCCGCAGTACGTTCCCCGATGAGAACGTTATAGTTCTTGCGGATATGCTGGACGATCTCTTCATCCATTTTGTCTCCGCCTGTACGGACGGAGTTACAGGAAACAACTCCACCGAAGGAGATGATCCCTACTTCGGATGTACCTCCCCCGATATCGACGATCACATTGGCGATTGGCTCGTCTACCGGGAGGTCAGCTCCAATGGCTGCTGCCACAGGCTCTTCAATCAGATGTACCTGCTTTGCACCATAGCTGGATACAGCATTATGGATGGCACGACGCTCGACGGTCGTACTGCCGGATGGCGTACATACGACGACGGTCGGCTTTCTCATGGAAGCGCCAACCTGTTTGCTCACTTTTTTCAGTAATTCTTTCAGCATTTGGGCTGTCACATCATAGTCGGCAATGACACCGTCTTTCAATGGACGGATGGGAATGATGTTCTGAGGTGTTTTTCCTACCATTTCTTTGGCTTCCGCCCCTACAGCGACAACTTTTTTGGTATTCACGTCGATGGCCACGACAGATGGTTCGTTCAATACAACACCTTTTGATTTTGAATAGATCAGGACGTTGGCGGTACCTAAGTCAATTCCGAGTTCTGCATTAGATAACATGGGCATAAAGTGTTCCTCCAATGATGACATTTTTTCCTATATTTTTTTCGTGTCGGTTATGTTTCATAGAATGGTAGAAAAGAAAATGATATATGTTGGCAATATACGATGTTTCTTTTTCCCTACTATTAAAAGTAACGATGGTGCGACATAAAATCAAGTAACAATAACATTACAATTTCTGGGTGTTTGTAATAAAAACAGGGAATTCAGAAAGGTGTCAAGCCGTTTATTTCGACAAAATATGGTAGTTTCCCCATGTGGTGGCAAACTGCCCTCAATCTGGTTATCTAGCAATCCCTATCGGTGCAAGGGTTTTTGTATAACGAGGGGGATATTGGATTTCTGGCCAGGGGGTCTGGCAATGGCTGCCATAATTATTACAGGAAAGCCGTGCTATGATGAATTTGTCAAAAAAACAAACCCAAAAGGAGAGTGCAGCAATTGTTTAAGAAACTAAGTGTAGTCACTGCTTTATCAACAGCATTACTATTCAGTGGAGCATTCACTTCCACAGCAGATGCTTTTTCTAAAGAAGGGCAGAATGCAGGAAATAACCATAAAATCTATTACTCTGTCAACTATCTGGGAGGCAATTTCTCAGAGTCTGATATGAACAAAGTGGTAGATAAAGCATTGAGCCAGTTGAATATTGATTGGAATCAAATAGACTGGGAGAAGATCTTCAAAGAAGGCAACAAACAGGAAGACAAGCCTGAACACTCAGAAGAAACACCAGCACCTGAGCAGCCTGCAGAAGAAAAAGAAGAGCCTGCTGAACAGGAGCCGAAAGAACCTGCACAGGAAGAACAGCCACAAGCTGAAAAGCCTGAGCAACCAAAAGAAGAGCAGCCAAAGCCTGAACAAAATGAACAGCCTGAACAAAAAGAAGAACAGCCAAAGAATGAACAGCCTGAGCAGAAAGAAGAACAGCCACAACCTGAACAAGCAGAAGAGCAAGTGGAACAGCCAGAGGCACCAGCACCTCAACAGCCTGCATCTGAACAACAGGAGCAGACTCCAACTGCATCACAGGAACTGAACCAATTTGAACAGGAAGTAGTAGAACTGACCAACCAGGAAAGAGCGAAGCAAGGCTTGAGCCCATTGAAGATCGACACGGAATTGAGCAAAGTAGCCCGGGAAAAATCCCGTGACATGGCAACAAGCAACTATTTTGCCCACAACAGTCCAAACTATGGTTCTCCATTCGATATGATGAAAAGCTTCGGCATCGAGTACCGTACTGCCGGTGAAAACATTGCCAAAGGGCAGCGCACACCGGAAGAAGTGGTTAATGGATGGATGAACAGTGAAGGCCACCGTGCCAACATCCTGAATGCCGACTACACTCATATCGGTGTAGGATATGTAGAAGATGGGAACCACTGGACACAGCAGTTCATTGGCAAATAATAGATTTTCTTTTAGGAGACTGATGCGAAATCAGTCTCCTTTTTATATACCCTTTTTTTCTGGCAGATAAACCTCCTTTTGGATGCACGGCAGCTGAAGGAAACATGGCGCTGCTGTGGAAGATTGCTGCATCAATTTGAACACTATACGATTGCCCTCATAGGTTAAAGGGTAACATGCAATTAGAAGGAAAAAACGATTGTTTTCCCACTGGATACACATACTATATGCGAGGTGATCATATTGGTACAAGGTGCCACTAACTGGAATACTGAAACGACAGAGGAATGGCTGCAGCAATATATAGATGACTGGGTTGCATTCTATCGGAAACATACAAGTGATGGGGAGGTGGCATCTTATATACCTGTCCTCCAGGAAGCGAATGCCGACCATCTGGGAATTTCCATTGTCGGCAAGAATGGGACCAATATCCGCTCCGGGGATGTAGATGTTCCTTTCACCATCCAGAGTATCTCCAAGGTATTAAGCTTTATTGTGGCCTGTATGGAACGGGGCATCGGCTATGTGCTTGACCGGGTGGATGTCGAACCTACCGGAGAAGCCTTCAATTCCATCATGCATCTGGAGATGAAACAGCTGAAAAAACCTTTCAATCCCCTGGTGAACGCTGGAGCGATCACAGTGGCTTCCATGCTGGAAGGAAAGTCGTCCGACCAGAAGCTGGAATCTTTGTTCAATCTGTTGGAAAAGATGCTGGGGTACCGGCCGCATCTGGACATTGATGTCTATGAATCGGAAAGGGACACATCCATGCGGAACCGGGCAATCGGCTACTATCTGCTGGAAATGGGGTATCTGGAGGACGACCTGAATATCACATTGGAGGCCTATTTCAAGCAGTGTTCCATAGAAGTGACCATTGATGACCTGGCCAGAATCGGCATGATTTTGGCGAATGACGGATTCGACCCTTCCACAGAGGAAGAAATCATCCCGCGTCAGGTTGCCCGTCTTGCCAAGGCATTGATGTTGACCTGTGGAATGTATGATGCATCCGGAAAGTTCGCGGCATATGTCGGCATTCCCGCAAAAAGTGGAGTAGCCGGCGGGATCATCGCCCTTGCACCGGCTAGGGTCCGTGACGAGGAACTGCCATTCATTGATGGCTGTGGAATCGGCGTATACGGCCCGGCCCTGGATAAACAGGGGAACAGCATTGCGGGAATCCGGCTATTGCGGCATATTGCCAACAAATGGGATCTTAGTATATTTTAGAAGCAAGGAGGGAGAAAACATGTGCGGAAGATATACCTTGCTTGCCGATGAATTGGAGATCTTGCAGGAGTTCGGGATCGACCAGCCGGTGGAAAATTACCATCCTAGTTATAATATAGCCCCAGGGCAGGATGTGCTCGCTGTCATCCATGATGGAAACGAGAAGAGGGCAGGCTATCTGCGGTGGGGGTTGGTGCCTTCCTGGGCGGAAGATGAACGCATCGGCTATAAAATGATCAATGCCAGAAGTGAGACAGCACACAAGAAACCGAGCTTCAAACAGCTGATGTCCCGCAAGCGCTGCCTGATTGTCGCTGACAGTTTTTATGAATGGATGAAAACGGAAGAGGGAAAACAACCGAAACGGATCCAGCTGAAAGACCGCGGCTTATTCGCATTTGCCGGTCTGTGGGATAAGTGGAACCATGATGGAAAAACACTGTTCACCTGTACCATCCTTACCAAGGAAGCCAACCCTTTCATGCAGGAAATCCATCATCGGATGCCGATTATCCTGCCAAAGGAGAAAGAAGATGATTGGATCAAGCCGGAGAAAATGCCGCCGAACGAGGCGGGGGAGTTTTTGGAGTCGCTGCATGATGAGGATTTTACGGCCTATGATGTGGCCAATTATGTGAACACAGCGAAGAACAACGATGAACAATGCATTAAGCCGATTGCTTGAAGTGCTGGCTGACATGCGGCAGGAGGCGGAGGATATCCGTGGGAGCGCGTCGTTATCGGCAGGAGACGCGGGATATCCGCCGGAGCGCGTCGTTATCAGCAGGAGGGGCGGGAAATCAGCTGGAGCGCGCCGTTATCAGCAGGAGGCGCGTGGAATCGGCGGAAGCGCGTCGTTATCGGCAGGAGGCGCGTGGAATCCGCGTTAGCGCGGTGTTATCAGCAGGAGGAGCAGGAAATCCGCCGGAGCGCGGTGTTATCGGCAGGAGATGCAGGATATCCGCCGGAGCGCGTCGTAATCAGCAGGAGATGCAGGAAATCCGCGTTAGCGCGGTGTTATCGGCAGAAGGAGCAGGAAATCGGCGTTAGAGCGTCGTTATCGGCAGGAGGTGCGGGGAATCCGCGGTAGCACGGCGTTATCGGCAGGAGGCGAGTGGAATCCGCGTTAGCGCGGTGTTATCAGCAGGAGGTGCGGGGAATCCGCGGTAGCACGGCGTTATCGGCAGGAGGCGAGTGGAATCCGCGGTAGCGCGGTGTTATCAGCAGGAGGCGCGTGGAATCCGCGGTAGCACGGCGTTATCGGCAGGAGATGCAGGAAATCCGCCGGAGCGCGGTGTTATCAGCAGGAGGCGCGGGAATCCGCGGAAGCGCAGCGTTATCGGCAGGAGGAGCAGGAAATCCGCCGGAGCGCGGTGTTATCGGCAGGAGATGCAGGATATCCGCCGGAGCGCGTCGTTATCAGCAGGAGATGCAGGAAATCCGCGTTAGCGCGGTGTTATCGGCAGAAGGAGCAGGAAATCGGCTGGAGCGCGTCGTTATCGGCAGCAGGCGGAGGATATCCGCCGAAGCACATCGTTATCGGCAGGAGATGCAGGATATCCGCCGGAGACAAATCGGAGCCCAAATGAATTACCACGCACAGTCATCGGACGCTACATAAAAAAGCTGCCTCCACGTGGATGGAGGCAGCTTTTTCTATTAGAAGGATCAGGCTCCTTTTGCTTTAGCTTTCTCTTGTTCTTTTTCTTCTTTGGCTACTTTCAGGAAGCGCTTGGTTTCATAGACGACCACTCCTGAGAGACCGAGCAGTCCGATCAAGTTCGGCGCGGCCATGAGGGCGTTCATGATATCGGCGATTCCCCAGACGATATTCAGCTGTTCAATGGCCCCGTAAAATACGGCGAGTACGAAGGCGACTCGATAGATTGGGATCGCCTTGTCATTGAACAGGTAGGAGAAACACTTTTCCCCGTAATAGGACCAGCCGACCATGGTGGAGAATGCAAATAGTATAATACCGATTGTTACAACAAGTGCTCCGAAATCACCAAGGAAATAGCTGAATGACGCGGCGGTGAGGTCCCCGCCGGAAAGCTCTCCGTTTCCATACATGTTGGCCATGACGATGGTGGTACCAGTGATCGTACAGACGATGATGGTATCAAAGAATACTTGGGTCATGGATACCAACGCCTGCCGGCCGGGATAATCGGTCCGGGCTGCTGCTGCGGCGATCGGTGCGGACCCCAAACCTGCTTCATTGGAGAATACGCCGCGGGCTACACCATATCGGATGACGGTACCCAAAATCCCGCCGCCGATAGCACTGCCGGTGAATGCATCGGTGAATATCAGCCCGATGGCCTGCGGGACGATATCAAAATTCATGACCATGATGATGAGTCCTCCGAGTATGTAAAGCACAGCCATGATCGGTACGAAGAAGGCTGTTACTCTACCGATGCTTTTAATTCCGCCCAGGATGACCAATCCGACCAGTAAAGTCAGCACGATACCTGTTACCCATGTCGAGACATTGAACTCTGTTTCCAATGCACCAGCAACTGCGTTGGACTGCACCATATTGCCTATTCCGAAAGCAGCGATCGAGCCGAAAATGGCGAAAAGCACCCCAAGCCATTTTTGCTTCAGTCCGCGTTCCAGGTAATACATCGGACCTCCAGACATTTCACCTTTGCTGTTGGTGACGCGGTATTTCACCGCAAGGATTGCTTCCGAATACTTTGTCGCCATTCCAAAGAGTGCGGAAATCCACATCCAGAATACAGCTCCAGGGCCCCCGAGGACGACGGCGGTGGCGACACCGACGATATTACCGGTCCCGATCGTTGCTGCCATCGCGGTGGTCAATGCCTGATAATGGCTGATATCCCCTTTGGCTTTATTCTCCTGCTTTTCCGGGCTGAAGGACAGTTTGATTGCATATGGCAGGGTTTTGAACTGCATAAAACCCAGCCTGATCGTTAAAAATATCCCTGTCCCAATAATGAGTATGAGCATCGGCGGCCCCCATACAAAGCCGCTGATGGCGTTAATGACCTCTTGCATGATCTCCTCCCCCTTTGTTCGTATTAATACTAATATTCCGAAAAATATAATGGATTGTCAAGTGATTCTGCAAATTTAGCGGTTATCCCTGGATATTTTTTGCTTATCACCTAGATTGGTGATTATAATGTAAATAGAATTAGGGTGGTGATAAGATGATTAAGGTGCTGTTCGTCTGCCTGGGAAATATCTGCAGGTCACCAATGGCAGAAGCTGTGTTCAGGGATATGATCAACAAGGAGAACTTGGAAGGTGAAATCGAGATTGATTCCAGCGGGATCAGTGATACACATGCAGGTTCCCGTCCGCACCAGGGGACCAGAAATTTGCTGGATCAAAATAATATTTCCTATGAAGGTATTTTGTCAAGGCAGATTGAGGATAGGGATTGGGAACGGTTCGATTACATCATAGCGATGGATGAAGAAAATGTCAGCGATTTGAGGAGCCTGGACCGTCAAACGGAAGGGACCGTCGTCAAAAAGCTCATGGACTTTGTTGAAGAACCGCAGGATGTAAACGTTCCAGACCCATATTATACCGGGAATTTCGATTATACGTATCAATTGGTGCAGGAAGGATGTTCCCAATTCCTATCTTTTTTGAAAGAAAAACATGACTTATAAAGGAGAGATTGCAGATGGGTAAGCGCAGATTGTTGACAGGGATCCTTACAGGTGCCGCTGTCGGAGGAATTGTGACATTATTTGATAAACAGACAAGGGAATATACGACGGAGAAGCTGCATACAGTCAAGGAAAACTCTTCTTACTGGGCCCAGCATCCATCGGAAGCGGTACATAACGTCCGGACGGCCCTGGATAAATTCAGTGAGAGCTTTCCGGATAATGCTTCCAATGTCCTCAGTGCATTGGAATCAGCGGAAAGGCAGTTGGAGAAAGTTTCCGGAAACAGAAACGGTGAAGTGAAACAGCTCGAAGAACTCGATCAATAAGAAATGATGGGGGAGTCGGCATGAAGGATATGGTTTCGGTTGGCAAACAGGTGTATCAGAGAATGATGGAAGAGGATGTCTTCGGCCTGGCAGCACAACTGGCTTACTTTTTCCTTTTGTCACTCTTCCCTTTTTTATTGTTTCTGCTGAACCTGATCGGCTACCTGCCGGTCGATATGCAGTCGGTGATCGGGATGATCGGGGATTATGCACCAGACCAGATCATGGAGTTGATCAATACCAATGTCACCAATCTCTTGAATGAATATAATGGCGGTTTGCTGTCTGTCGGTCTCATTGGCACGCTTTGGGCGGCTTCGAATGCAATCAATGCACTTACCCGGTCGTTCAACAGAGCCTATGATGTAGGGGAGAACCGCTCTTTTTTTGTATCCAGGCTGATCGCGATCGTCCTGACTGTCGCCATGGTCTCTGTCATCTGTATTGCATTGTTATTGCCTGTATTCGGGAGGATGATCGGCGTGTACATCTTTTCCCTGTTCGGTCTGTCGGAAGGATTTCTCGCCGTTTGGGAAACATTGCGCTATGTGATTTCTTCCGTCATCTTTTTCATCGTGTTCGTTTCGCTTTACAAATTGGCGCCGAACAAGCGCATCTACTTCAAAAATTGCATTTGGGGAGCTCTCTTTGCTACCTTCAGCTGGCAGCTCGTATCCCTCGGTTTTTCCTTTTATGTCAATAACATGGGAAACTACTCCGCAACGTACGGGAGTCTGGGAGCGGTGATTGTCCTGATGATCTGGTTCTATATTTCAGGGATCATCATCATGGCTGGAGGTTTCTTGAACGCAGCCCTGCGCAAGCGCCGGCGCCCGGCCGGGTGAGGCTGCTATTGCAGCAGCCGCAGACCGTTCAGAATAACCAGGATGGTGCTCCCTTCATGGCCGATGACACCTAGTGGAAGGTCAATGACCTGGAAGAAATTCGAGAAAATCAAGACAACGATGACAGCGATGGAAAAAACGATATTCTGTTTGATTACACGATTCATCCGGCTGGATAAGCTGGTGGCACCAGTGATGCGGGACAGGTCGTTTTTCATCAGCACCATATCGGAAGTTTCGAGCGCTACATCCGTCCCTTCACCCATCGCTACGCCGATATTTGCAGTGGCGAGGGCGGGAGCGTCATTGATGCCGTCTCCGACCATAGCCACATTTCCATATTCATCCATCAGTTCTTTTACATGCTCCACTTTTTCACCAGGCAGGCAATTGGAGATATAACGATCGACTCCAACCTCTTCAGCGACCGCTCTGGCTGTAATTTCATTGTCCCCCGTCAGCATGATCGTATGAATTCCCTGCTCCTTCAGCTGTTTGATCGCCCTTTTTGTCGTGTTCCGTACGGTGTCCTTCAAGGCGAAGACACCGGCAATCCGGTTTCCTGTTTTGGCCAACACGACGGTTTTGCCCTCGGATGCCAGGTCAGCAGCAATGCCGTCCTGGAAGTTTTCCACCAGTTCTTTTCCAATGAATCCAGGCCCGCCGATTTCCCACTTCTGTCCGTCGATATAAGCAAAAACACCCTGGCCGCTGACGGTCGTCATATGATGGACATCCATTTTCGGAGCAGCGGAGAGGACGTCCTCGCCATAAGAGGTCAAGGCTGCTGCCAGTGGATGGGTGGATTCCTTTTCGATGGCAGCAACAATGGAAATGACTTTGTGTCTATCAAAATCCTTATTGAAATAGGCGTCTGTCACTACTGGTTTTCCATTCGTCAAAGTGCCTGTTTTGTCGAAAGCGATGGCATGGACATGCCCGAGATTCTCCAAGTGGACCCCGCCTTTGAACAGCACCCCGCTTCTTGCACTGTTGGAAATGGCCGAAAGTGTAGCAGGCATGATGGAAGCTACCAGGGCACAAGGGGAGGCGACAACCAGGAGGATCATCGCCCGGTAGATGCTATCCGACCAGGACCAGCCGAACAGTAGGGCAGGCATAACCATCGTCAATGCGACGGCAGCCAGGACCGCTTTTACATATTTCCCTTCGAATTTTTCAATGAACAATTGGGATGGAGATTTCTCATCTTGTGCGTTCTGGACCATCTGGATGATTTTCTGGAACAATGTATCGTCCGGTTTGGTAGTGATGGAAACCGTAATAGAACCATCCAAGGCGACAGTCCCGGCATAGACATCTTCTTTGTTCGCTTTCCGGACGGGCATCGACTCACCGGTGATGGCACTTTCATCTACGGAAGTGGCCCCTTTGATGATCTGTCCATCGGCAGGGATCCGTTCGCCTGCACGGACAAAGATGACATCGTCGACTGCCAGTTCTTTGACAGGGACAATGGATTCCTCCCCGCCTTTGAGCAGTACAGCTTCTTCCGGCTGCAGATCCATCAGGGATGCTATTTCTTTATTGCTTTTGTTCATCGTGTAGGTTTCCAATGCCCCTGATAAGGCGAAGATGAAAATGAGGATCGCGCCTTCTGTCCAATACCCGATAGCTGCTGAACCGATGGCTGCAAATATCATCAACATTTCTACATTCAGTTCTTTGGTGCGGATGGTATCCGTGATGCCTTCTTTCGCCTTGGCATAACCACCAATGACGAAGGCTGTCAGATGGAGGTTGACCCATAATGTTTGGGATAGCTGGTCTCCCATCATCCAAGCCGACAGGATGATCGCCCCGCTTACAAGGGCAGCAATGAGTTCCCCATGTTCTTTTATTTTTGCAAACAAGCTTACAGTTCTGTCTGGATCGTTGTTTTGTTCTGGTACTTCTGGTTGGAGGGCAGTTGAATCACTGGTCATAAACTCAAAGCTCCTTTCAGATTAAAATCATTATCAATTTGTACCTGTTTTAATTATAGTGTTTGCCAGCCGGAAAGTGAATACTAAATTCATAAAAATTCCGTAAATTTAAAAACCCTTGTTTTTCCTTGAAGCACATTATGGATAATACAGGAAAACAACCTTTGATTATTGTAGGGAAAACTGTTATCATAAATTTTATGAATTTTGTATAACAGGTTAGAAAAGGGGCGAAAAAATGAAGCATCTGATATATCTGCTGCTTGCAGTTACGGTTGTGTTAGCCGCTTGTGGCAGCTCCGGCAGTCAGGACGATGCAGGGGGAAACAGCCAGGATGAAAGATGGGCAGATGTCCAGCAGTCTGGCGAGTTGGTTGTAGCAACCTCAGGCACATTGTTTCCTGCTTCCTATTATGAAGGGGAAGAGGAGAATCAAGATAATCTGACCGGGTATAATGTAGAAGTGATCCGGGAAGTGGCAGAACGGCTCGACCTGGATATTTCATTCGAGATCATGGGTGTCGACAGCATGCTTACCGCCGTGAAAAATGGCCGTGCGGATGTGGCCATCAATGATATCGAGCCTACTGATACACGAAAAGAGGAGTTCAATTTCAGTGATCCATACAAGTATTCTTACACGACGATGGTTGTCCGAAAAGAAGACAATTCGGGTATCGAATCCTTGGAAGACCTGGAAGGGAAGAAGGCCGGTGGCGGGGCCACTACGGTATACAGTCAGATAGCTGAACATTATGGAGCGGAAGTCGTCACCTATGGAAATGCGCCGAATGAAGCCTATTTGACAGACGTACATAATGGTCGGACCGATGTAGTGATCAATGATTATTATCTGCAGAAATTCGGAATTGCCGAGTTTCCGGAACTCGATATCCATTTGCATCCGGACCTGCGATTCCGTCCGACAGAGCAGGCAATCGTCATTCCAAAAGGTGCAGAGGCAATGACAGAGAAAATCAATGATGCTTTGAAAGAGATGCGCCAGGATGGTACACTTTCCGAACTGGCAATAGAATTCTTTGAGGAAGATGCTTCACAGAAACCGGACGAAGAAATAGAAGAGGTAGAAGGATTGGACCTCTAAAACTGAAAGGGTCCGGGAGCCTATGGACGAACAAACTATATGATTGAGGAGGTATTCCATTGAAAAAGACATATTTTTATCTGTTCCTATTGAGTTCCTTGCTGGTACTGTTGAGTGCCTGTGGGCAATCAAATGAGCAGAGCGATAGTGGATCAGAAGAAAGTACGGATCAGAGGTGGGAGGAAATCCAGGAATCTGGAGAATTGGTGGTAGGAACGTCTGGAACCTTGATTGCTGCTTCCTATTACGAGGGGGAAGGCGAAAGCCAGGACCAGCTGACAGGCTATGATGTGGAATTGATGAGAGAGGTAGCCGAACGGTTGGGACTGGATGTTTCTTTTGAAATCATGGGCATCGACAGCATGCTCCCAGCCGTCCAAAACGGGCGGATCGATGTAGCTGCCAATGACATTGAAGCCACCGATAAGCGGAAAGAGGAGTTCAACTTCAGTGAGCCATATAAATATTCCTATACTACCATGGCTGTGAGAGAAGAGGACAATTCCGGCATCCACTCCTTGGAAGATTTGGAAGGGAAGAAGGCTGGCGGGGGTGCCACGACAATCTACAGTCAGATTGCCGAACACTTCGGGGCCGAAGTCATAACATACGGGAATGCACCGAACGAGGCATACCTGCGTGATGTACATAACGGCCGGACAGACGTCGTAATCAACGATTATTTCCTGACGAAGTTCGGTGTCGCAGGATTTCCACAATTCGATATCCATCTTCATCCTGAATTGAAATTCCATCCGACGGAACAGGCGGTAGTCATTCCGAAAGGTGCGGACAAGCTGACGGAAGAGATCAATAGTGCGCTTGAAGAGATGCGGGAAGACGGCACACTGACAGAACTGGCCATCAAATTCTATGAAGAAGACGCCTCCCGCCCTCCGGAAGAGGAGATTGAAGAGCTGGAAGGACTGGATCTGTAAGGAGAGTTGATGATGAGTGTAAATGGCTTCGATTTCGGCGGCCTGTTTGATGTGGAACTTGCCTGGCGCAGTCTGCCTTTTGTCCTGGAGGGTCTGCCGGTCACCTTGCTGATTGCAATTGCAGGGATGGCGATCGGTCTGGTGCTGGGGCTTTTCCTGGCCTTGGCGCGGGGGTCGCAGAAACTGCTTCTCCGCTGGCCGTCGAGAATCTATATCTCCTTCATGCGCGGTACGCCGATGCTTGTGTTTCTGTTCATCCTTTATTTCGGCCTGCCGGTTGTCGGTATCGAATTCAATGCCATCACGGCGGCCATTCTCGGCTTCGGCCTCAACAGTGCCGCCTATATTGCGGAAATCGACCGTTCCTCGCTGAACAGTATCGACGAGGGTCAGTGGGAATCGGCAAAGGCTTTGAACATCGGCTACTGGACGGCCTTAAGGAAAATCATCCTGCCCCAGGCCACCAGGATTGCCATTCCGCCGCTGACCAATGTATTCATGGACATCGTCAAAGCAACTTCGCTGGCAGCAGTCATTACCGTGCCGGAACTGTTCCAGAAGACGCAGATAGTCGCCGGCAGGGAATTTGATGCCATGACCATGTATCTGTTGGTTGCCTTCATCTACTGGCCGGTCTGTATCGTAATCGGGTTCATGCAGGAACGTCTGGAGAAAAGGTACAGCAGCTACTTATAGTGAAAAGAAAAATGCGGAACAACTGGAGTCATAAGTTGTTCCGCATTTTTGTGTGCCCGGCATGTGCGCACGCTTTAGGGTTCGAGTCCCGAGCGGTGAAGGTCATTGTAACCGTTAGCTAAAGGCA